>JALRIJ010000029.1 GCA_023255485.1 Flectobacillus sp. | reverse complement strand
GCAGAATTGTATGTAAAAAGAGGGATTGCATTGGCCGCATTAACTAAAACAGAAGAGGCTTTAGCGGACTTTGACAAAGCACTTTCTTTAAACCCTAAAGAAACAAATGCACTCTATAATCGTGGTAATATTAAGTTTCAATTAGGTGATTTAGTAGCCGCTAAAGACGACTTTATGAATGCTGTGAAGGCTGACAAACAGTTTGCAAAGGCTTACTATGGTTTAGGTATTGTACAACACCAACTGAAGCAAACGGAAGATGCTTGTTTGAGTTTGAAGCAGGCTAATCGTTTGGGATACGCAGATGCGAAAACAGCCTTAGAAAAGTTGTGTAAATAGAGGGGTAGCTGTAGGACAGCTCAGCTAGTAATGATGAAGTTAACCATTGATTAATAGCCAAAGCATAAGTTCATTTTGAACTTACACTTTGGCTATTAAGTATCGAGACACATTTACTTCAAGAGTTACATAAGAACCTAGTAAACATAAGTAATTGATTACCAGATTTACACAGAATTAACCTATGTAGTTAAATCAGTTAGGGTACTTAAATCCAAAATTTAACATTCAAAATTCAGCATCATTACGTATCATGAAATACATCGCTTTGCTTTTTAGCCTTATTTTTTTAGCATTCGCTTACTTACAATATAATGACCCAGACCCTTTAGTGTGGATTCCTGCTTATCTTGTTCCTACTTATGTATGCTTTCGCTTTTTTCAAGGATATTTTAATGTAGAACTAGTCGTACTATTATTGCTTGTTACTACGCTAGCGGGAGTAAGTTTATGGCAAGCAATGACCGCTTGGGAAGGTTTTTTCACAGAAGGAGCTGGAATGACAATGAAAACGATGAATCAAGAATATGCAAGAGAAGCCTGTGGCCTATGGATTTGTTCTTTCATGTATGCTTTTTTGTTAGTTAATTGGAGTATTAAAATTAACAAATGATATTTTTATACTTTGAAGGTGTTATTGACAATTGTTAGTGTATATATTCAAACTTTCCTATTAAATTTGAAGTACCCAATACTTGTTCAATTATGCAATGTTTTGTGTAGGCTAATCTTGGCGGAGATTAGCCTTTTTTATTTCCTACTTCTTGGGTGAAATTCTGTGATAGTTTGCTGCAAGAAAGACCTATCTAAATGGGTATAGATTTCGGTAGTTGTGATGGATTCGTGCCCTAACATTTCTTGTACTGCCCGTAAATCAGCTCCTCCTTCTATCAAGTGTGTCGCAAATGAATGCCTAAACGTATGAGGGCTGATGGTTTTGTGAAGTCCAATTTTTGCTGCTAAATCTTTGATGATAATAAAAATCATCACTCGTGTTAAAGAGCCCCCTCGTCGATTCAGAAAGACATGGTTTGCTGAATCAGGTTTGATGCTTTGATGACTACGAACGTGCTCGAGGTACATTTCTGTGTAGTGAATGGCATCTCTCCCAATGGGAACTAACCTGATTTTTTCTCCCTTTCCGAAAATACGTACAAAGCCAATGTCGAAGTAACATTCTGAAAGTTTCATTTCAATCAATTCAGAAACTCGTAAGCCAGAGCTGTATAGAATTTCGAGCATAGCCCGATTTCTAATCCCTTCTGAGGTCGATAAATCATTGGCTTCTAACAAGTCGATAATCTCTGGGAAAGAAAGGGTTTCAGGTAGTTTTCTGCCTAATTTAGGAGACGAGATCAACTGGGTTGGGTCAGTTTTAATGACATCTTCGAGCAAAAGGTATTTGAAAAAAGATTTTATTCCTGACAAAATCCGTGCTTGAGAACTCGCTTCTAGTCCTAATTCGCTCACATAACCGAAAAAATTAAAAATATGTTTATCGGTAATTGTTTCGACGGAAATGTCTAATTCTCCCGCAATTTCCAGAAATTCCCATAACTTTTGAACATCTCGTAAATAGGCTTCAATCGAGTTTTCAGACAAGGAACGCTCTAGGGTAAGATAGCTTTTGAAGTTTTTTAAATAGCTTTGCCACATGAAGGGTTATATTTGTACAAATTATAAAGATTAAAATTAGAATTGTCATGGCGAAAAAGCAAATTATCATCATTAATGGGCCAAATCTTAACCTCTTAGGCAAAAGAGAGCCTGAAATTTACGGACATCAGACATTTGAGCAGTATTTTGAAGTGTTAAAAGATAAGTACGAAGCATCGGTAGAGCTACATTATTTCCAATCGAATCACGAAGGGGCTTTGATTGATAAAATTCACGAAATAGGTTTTTCATTCGACGGCATCGTGTTAAATGCAGGAGGATACACGCATACCTCTATCGCTTTAGCTGATGCTATTTCGGCAGTGAAGAGTCCAACAGTAGAAGTACATATTTCCAATGTTCATGCTAGGGAAGCGTTTCGTCATCATAGCTATTTGAGCAATCGTTGTGTAGGAATTATGGTAGGATTCGGATTACGTGGGTATGATTTTGCAGTTCAATCGTTTTTATAAGTAATGAGCACGTTTTATCCAGGGCCATCTAAAGTGTATCCTCAGATTGAAGAATACCTTCATGAAGCTTTTCATGCAGGTATTCTGAGTGTTAATCATCGAAGTGCTACGTGTATGGATTTGACCCGTAGTGTAATGAATCGCTTACATCATCAATTACAAATTCCAGAAGATTATACAATCTATTTTATCTCTTCGGCTACTGAAGCATGGGAAATAATAGCTCAGTCGTTAACCAAAAAAGAGAGTTTACATTGTTTTAGTGGAGCTTTTGGAGCGAAGTGGTGTGAGTACGCAGGGAAATTGGTCGAGAAAACAACAGTATTACGCTTTGAGGTGAATCAGCCGTTGAGTGAGGATCATCTTGAATCGTTGCCTCCCCATTGCGAACCCGATGTCCTCTGCGTGACCCATAATGAAACAGCCAACGGGACTACGGTAAGAGATTGGACTTCGTTGGTAGCAAAGTTCCCTGAAGCACTGATTGCCGTCGACGCAACCTCGTCGTTAGGAGGGGTGAATTTACCTTGGCAAACCGCTGATGTATGGTTTGCTTCTGTTCAAAAATGCCTGGGTTTACCCGCAGGCATGGCTCTGCTGGTCTGTTCTCCTAAGGCATTAGAAAGAGCGTTTGAATTAAATGATCGAAGTTTTTACAATAGTCTTTTGTTTATTCACGAAAATTTTCAAAAATTTCAAACGCATTACACGCCTAATGTCTTGGGGATTTATCTGTTAGATAAAGTGATGGAAAATATCGAGCCGATTGCGATGGTCGAAAGAACTATTATGACTAGAGCACGAGCATGGTATCAGTTTTTTGAAGATAGTATTTTGCCTGTTCAATGTTTAGTAAATAACCCTGCTGTTCGTTCGGATACCGTTATTACGATACAAGGCTCTGAAAGTTCCATTGCCTATATTAAGGCAGTTACGGAGCAACAAGGCATTACGCTTGGTAATGGCTATGGAGCTTGGAAGAATACGACTTTTAGAATTGCTAATTTCCCAGCAATCAGCGATTTAGAGATTGACGAATTAAAAGAAGTACTTAGCTCCATTGCAACTTTGTAGGGTGTTGTAGGTCGCTAATTATCCCAAATAGATTATTCACAATTACTTCATCAAACTTATGGAAATCAACTTTAAAGAAATCCTTTCGGTTTCACTCATTCTTTTTTCAGTTATTGATATTTTAGGGTCTATCCCAATTATTATTGACTTGCGTAAAAAAACAGGAAGTATTCATCCCGAACAGGCTACACTAGTGGCCGCAGGAATTATGATTGGTTTTTTATATGTGGGTAAATCTATTTTAAATTTACTGGGTGTAGATGTGAACTCTTTTGCCATTGCAGGAGCAATTATTATCTTTTTGATTGGGTTAGAAATGACCCTTGGACACAGTATTTTTAAGTCTGAAGGTGTTGGAAATAGTAGTAAGGCTGCTTCTGTCGTACCGCTTGCTTTCCCAATTATTGCGGGAGCTGGAACAATGACTACGATTCTATCTCTCAAATCACAGTTCGAAGAAATTAATATCCTAATTGGTATTTTGGTGAATGTCCTTTTTATTTATTTGGTCTTGCGTTCGAGTGAATGGATAGAAAAAATTATCGGTCAAGCAGGTGCGAATGTATTACGAAAAGTATTTGGGGTAATACTATTAGCCATTGCAATTAAAATCATCAAAACAAGACTCATTTTATTGTAGTCCTGTATTACTGGTCATTATCTATTACTCATTAATCATTACGTTAAGCGTGGCGAAAAAAGCTAAATTTTATGTAGTCTGGAAAGGGCGAAAAACAGGGGTGTTTGATTCTTGGGCAGAAACAGAAGAGCAAACCAAAGGCTTTGAGGGAGCTCAGTACAAATCTTTTGAAAGTTTGAAGGAAGCTGAAAATGCCTTTAAAGCCAGCTATTGGCAAGCCGTTCAGAAAGCACAGACAGGAGGAAGAGCCACTAAGTCCAGTGCTTTAGTAGGCAAACCAATTGCCGAAAGTATTTCGGTGGATGCCGCCTGTGCAGGAAATCCAGGAGTACTAGAATATCAAGGTGTGGAAACTGCTACCAAACGAGTGCTCTTTTCGATGGGGCCTTTTCAGCAAGGAACCGTCAATATTGGCGAGTTTTTAGCGATTGTACATGGCTTGGCCTTCTTGCAAAAGCATGAATCTACAGTTCCAATTTATTCTGATTCGAGAACCGCCATTAGCTGGGTAAAAAATAAGGCTATTAAAACGACTCTTGAACGAAATGCCAAAACGGAAGAATTATTTCAATTAGTAGACAGAGGAATCGCATGGTTAAAGAATAATAAATTTCCCAATAAAATTATTAAATGGGAAACCGAATTTTGGGGGGAGAATCCTGCTGATTTTGGAAGGAAATAATATTGGATTTAATATTAGATGTTTGCATGGGTTTTACTTGGCATCGTTTTGATAATTCTTCATGTCAGCATATTTATCAATAAATCATTATTTGGATATATTCGTTACGCATTATCCATTACTCATTAAAAAGTGTTTCAGTTTAAGCAGTTTAAAATAGAGCAAGATAAGGCAGGAATGAAGGTGACTACGGATGCATGCATCTTTGGAGCTTATTTACCTGTGGAAGATAAAAAGAGAATCATCGATATTGGCACAGGGACGGGCTTACTGGCTTTGATGATGGCTCAACGAACAGAGGCACGCATTGATGCCGTAGAATTGGACGAGCAGGCTTTCCAACAAGCATGTATGAATATTCAACAAAGTAATTTTATAGGACAAGTACAGGTTTTTCATCAGGATATTCAGTCGTATGCAAAGGAGCATCTTCAACGGTATGATTTAGTAATCAGTAATCCTCCTTTTTTTAATAATCATTTAAAGTCGAGTAAAGAAACGAAAAATAAGGCACTCCATACGGATACCCTTTCTTTTGATGACTTATTGGACGCAGCAAAGGTGATGATGGCTGATGATGGCACATTTGTTGTATTATTACCAGAATATGAAACAAGTCTTTTTATAGATATTGCTTGTAAAAAAGAGTGGAAATTACAAAAGAGATTCGTAATCAGACATCGAAAAAATGCAAAAATATTAAGAATTATTACGACCTTTGGGCTCGATGAGAGTACGCTTGTGGAAGAGGAATTCGTTATTAAAAATCAAGACGAAACTTATACAGAGGCATTTGCACGGTTGTTAGGAGAATATTACTTAATTTTTTAGCAGGAAATTTAGAAAATACTATGTTAGATATTTCAATAGTTGTTCCATTATATAACGAAGACGAGTCGTTGCCTGAATTAGCCGCATGGATTGAGCGAGTAATGATAGCTAACCAATTTTCGTATGAAGTTATCTTTGTGAACGACGGAAGTAAAGATCAGTCTTGGAAAGTAATAAAAAGCCTTTCTGAAAAGAATACCGCTATTCGAGGTATCTCTTTTAGCCGAAACTATGGAAAATCAGCCGCTTTGCATGTTGGTTTTGAGGCTGCAGAAGGTAATGTCGTTATTACAATGGATGCAGATTTACAGGATAGTCCTGAAGAAATACCTGAGTTGTATCGTATGATTATGGAAGACGATTATGACTTGGTATCAGGGTGGAAACAAAAGCGTTATGATCCACTTTCGAAGACCATTCCAACCAAATTGTATAACGCAGCCATTTCGTGGATGTCTGGAATTAAACTACATGACAATAATTGCGGTTTAAAGGCTTACAAAAAAGAAGTTGTTAAAACCATTCGTCTGTATGGAGAAATGCACCGTTATATTCCTGTACAAGCAAATTGGAATGGCTTTAGTAGAATTGGAGAGAAAGTCGTGCAGCATCAAGCTCGCAAGTACGGAACTAGTAAATTTGGAATAGAACGCTTCTTATACGGTTTACTCGATTTACTTTCTATTACCTTTGTACAAAAATATGGTAAACGGCCAATGCACCTTTTTGGTGGATTTGGTATCTTATCATTTTTCTTTGGAGCATTGGTAACTACTTGGTTAATAGCGGATAAGGTGTATAATATAGCGAATCATTTACCTTATCGCAACGTAACCGATAACACATGGTTTTATCTAGCCTTAGTGGCTATTATTATCGGTACACAATTATTTTTAGCAGGATTTATTGGAGAATTAATGACCATGAATTCAGATAGGACAACCGATTATCAGGTACGAGATCGTATTCGAGTGTAAGGCAATTGAGTTGGCTCACTGGAAGAATTAAGCATTACACATTAATCATTATTTTATTATGTCAGATTTAGCTTGGCTTGGTAGAACCAAATTATTGGTAGGAGATGAAGGGCTTGAAAAGCTTCAAAAGGCTCACGTATTGGTAGTGGGACTAGGAGGGGTGGGCTCATTTGCCGCCGAATTTATTGCTCGTTCAGGAGTTGGAAAAATGACCATTGTCGATGGTGATGTAATAGATCCTTCTAACCGAAATCGTCAGTTACCTGCTCTTTCCTCTAATCATGGGGTATTGAAGGCAGAAATTATGAAAGAGCGTCTCTTGGATATTAACCCAGCCTTAGACCTAACAGCAATTGCAGAATTTCTCTCGCCAGAAGCTGCCGAAAAAATATTAAGCGAAAACCATTTCGACTATGTAATGGATTGTATTGATTCTATTACGCCTAAGTTAACCTTGTTGACAACAGCTCATAGAAAAGGACTTCGCATTGTGAGTTCAATGGGGGCAGGAGGTAAAGTTGACCCCACGAAATTAAGAGTAGCCGATGTTTTCGAAACTCGCCAGTGTTATTTAGCTTCGCTAGTACGTAAGCGTTTGCGTAAAGAAGGGATTCGTTCAGGAATTAAAGCAGTTTTTTCGTTAGAAAAACACGATGATGAGTCCTTAATGCTTACGGATGGCTCAAACTTTAAGAAATCAGCCTATGGAACTATTTCTTATATTCCTGCTGCTTTTGGTGGTGTTTGTGCATCAGTTGTGTTACGAGATATTTTAGCTTATCCTATAGATATGGAAAAAAGACCTAAAGAGCTGGTACAACGAGAAAAAAAACAACGAGAAGTAGAAGCGAAACGTAAGAAAAAAATATAAAAAACCCCCGATAACCTATGGCTATCGGGGGTTTTTAGTTTATCTCCTAATTATTAATTGTTGGCCTACATGGATGATAAAGCCTCTGATATGATTCATTCTTACAATATCATCTACTCGTAAGTTATATAACTCAGCGATGTGATAGACTGTTTCTCCTGCCTTTACTGTATGAATTTTATCTACATTTGTGGCGATTCTTGTATTGGCCACGGCTACTGTCGGATAATTGCTATCACTATCAGCTAATTCATTACTATAAATAGTGAGGTTTTGCCCTCTTTGAACGTTGTCATCTACTAAGCCATTCCATTTTTTTATATCTGCTACACTAACGTGATACAGTAACGAGATACGATACAGGTTCTGTTTAGGAGCAACGGTATGAACAAGAGTATTACTTGAGACAGATGATGTGTAAGAGCCCAAATCCTCTGTTGATAATACTTTACTTTTGTCGACAAGGTATTTCCCTACATTAGGTGAATCATTTTCAGCCCCTTGGATAGCACCACCTTTTTGAGGTGCTGCAACTTGTAACGTTTGTCCAATACGCAAGACACTTGTTGGAGAAAGACCATTTAATTCATACAATTTTAAAGGAGTCATTCCATACGTCCGAGCAATGCTGTAGAATGTCTCTTTAGGCATAACTGTATGTACTTGTTGTGCATCGTTGTTGTAATCGTTTCCTTTTTTGACAGTATTTGTGAACTTCGCAGGACTTACGTCATAGCTAACAACGCTACTTTCTTCTTTAGGAGCTTTTGCAGAAGGGTCTTCTTTAGGCTCATAGCTTACCGTATTCAATGGAGCGGCAGGGCTACTTACCGGCTCTTCTGGCATCTGTACATACTCAATTGTTTGCATTTCTGGACGAGATTCCCTTAAGTATAATAATCTACCTTTTTGAAGACGTTGTACTTGTGTAAATCTATTTTTTTCCAACAAATCACTCAATTGTATTCCATACATTTGTGAGATTTTCCAGAGAGTCTCATATCCTTGGACGGTATGATAAGCTATTTCTGCACGACTTTTTTTCTTTTTAAGATAGTAAACCTCCCCACTAATAATACGTTCACTCAATGAAATATCATTGTATTTCAAAAATCGATTTACGTTGATTCCCGCACGATTCGCAATACTTTCGGGCGTATCGCCAGATACAGCTAAAATACCCTTGATACCATTGATTTCGTAATAAATAGGGTCAGTCTCACGATTCGTTTCTTGTGTAAGACGGACCAAGACTGGAAAGCCTAAGTCTTGATTAGGAGTACTTGGTAATGCTCTTCCATTTTTTTGATTATCAATAGTCGCTTTTAACTCAACATAACGGTCAACATCTGCCGTGATGTAGATAGGATAGTCTTTGTCATCAGGAATGGTTGTAGACTTTAACCATGTATTGTTCACAACAATTTCAGATACACTAACGCCTAACTCACTAGCAATCGTTTTAATACTTTTGCCACGAGTATTTTTATACTCTAAAAGATAAGCATTGACAGGTTCGTGTCTTACTTTTAGAAATTCATTTTCTAAATAATAACGATAAGCTAAAAAACGAATGATATAAGGGTCTGCACTTCCTGTGATATTGATTTCTTTCTTGTAAGCCCAATCAATGTGTGACATTTTTCGTACAGCACTCAATCCTGAACGATAAGAAAGTAAGGATGATACCCAGTTGTGAAGAATGAGATTACTTCGTTTCAGGTAAATAGCCATTGCTCTCGTTGAAGCCTGAATATGGCGACGTTCATCTACCTGTGAATCCACACGTAAGCCTGCTTCAATGGCTGTAGCTTCTTTAAATTGCCAAAAACCTACAGCATTAGAACTCGAAATCTGATCTGGGAATAAGCCACTTTCCAATGCACATAAATACTTCAGTTCGTCAGGAATACTTTCTTCCTTTAATTCCTTCTCAATGATAGGGAAATAAAGGGACATTCGACGAAGCATCGCTTCTACGTATTTTTTATTGGCACTTAAAGTATAAATCTCTTTAGAAATTAAAATACGAGCATCTGCGTCAACTTTAACTTTTACAGGACCAATTGTCATTGTAGATGGAATTTCTTGTGCTTCAGATGGAGCATAGCAGAGAATTGCCAAGAGCGATAAAGACGTGCGCTTAATCATGTTATTATATTTTGTGAAAGTCCAAAGTAAAGGCTGTACGAATCAACAAAGGGTCAGTTGTTGTTCAAATATACATCCAAAAATTATAGCGTCAAACAAATATGACGAAAAGACGATAGTATTGCATTTATAAACTACTTGCAGAGTTTGGGCTACCTACTTATTTTGAAATGGCGGTGGAAACTACTTAACTGTTTTGGCTATATGCAATCTTAAAAATCCTATTAGATTTCATCTCAATTAAGATGCCAAACTGTATGAGAAAAGTTCTTTTTCATGTAAATTCGTTAAAATGAACACTAAAAAGGCTAATTTTGCTCAAAAAAGCAACGTATAGAGTATTCCCCGCAATAATATAAAGATGATATTAATCGAAAATACAGTAATCAGTGATGATATAGCAGAGAAATTCTTTGTCTGCGATTTAATAAAATGTAAAGGTGCTTGCTGTGTTGAAGGCGATTTAGGGGCTCCTTTAGAAGATGTAGAGCTTCCTGTAATGGAAGAAATTTACGAAGAGGTAAAGCCTTACTTGTCGCAAATCGGTATCGAAACGATTGAAAAGGAAGGTAAGTTTGTGAAAGATTGGGAGGGGGATTATTCTACTCCTGTCATTGAAGGGCGTGAGTGTGCTTATGCCATTTATGATGATAAAGGTATTTTAAAGTGTGGTATTGAACAAGCTTATTTTGATGGTAAAATTGGTTTTAGAAAGCCTATATCATGCTTTTTATATCCCATTCGTATTACAAAATACGAACATTACGAAGCTTTAAATTATGATCGCTGGCACATCTGTTCTGATGCCTGCTCACATGGAGAACAGCTTGGAGTTGAATTGTATAAATTTTTGAAAGACCCCTTGATTACGAAGTACGGAGAAGCGTGGTATCAGGAGCTATTATCAGAAATTAAAGATCGTGAGTTAGAGAAAGAAGACTAATGAAATCGAATCGCTTTGATGATATTTATGAGGTAGTCAGGTTGATTCCTCGTGGAAGAGTCACATCTTACGGAGCTATTGCAACGTACTTAGGTGCTAAGGGTGGGGCAAGATTAGTCGGTTGGGCCATGAATGCCTGTCATCAGGATGTAACTATTCCCGCTCATCGAGTTGTCAATCGAATAGGTATGCTTACAGGTAAAGCCTTTTTTGGAGGAAATCGCATGGAGGAATTACTCCAAGAAGAAGGAGTAGAGGTGAAAAATGATAAGATAGTTAATTTTGAATCTCACTTCTGGTCACCAGCAGAAGAGTTACTCCATTAACCTAAAAAGGTTGTCTCTATTTAGGTTTGGAAACCTTAGAGACAACCTTTTCTTTTTCAGAAACAACGTGGGGCGAATTATCCTCTTGGGGTCATTCGATAGGTAATATTTACGGTTTGGGTATGTTCATCAACAATCCCTGCAAAAAAACCAGCAAACACAGCTGCTGTTGGCAAGTCAATTTCATCAATATTCTTGATGTCCCATTTTACTTTTTTAGCATCGATGCTCAAGTGTAAATCTAAATGAGCATGATCTTTTTTGATAATATCCCAATTAAGCTCTTGTCCGTCGTTAAAGGACATCGTTAGTTTTGATCCATTATCTTCGAGTTCCCATTCTCCTTCGTGCTTATCGCCTCCCTCATCCGTATAAAGGACAGTGCCATCTTTTCTGAGTTTAATTGACTCTTTAGAATAATCGTGAAGGTTGGATATGTCTCCTTTTTGATAAATCACTTCTTTGCGTGCATCAGCTTGGTAGTTAACGATGTTAACGGTCCAAGTTTTGGCAAGAAAATCCTCCAACTCTTTTTCAGGAGGAGTGCTAAACGTTGTTTCTGTTTTTTGAGAGGCTGCAAGGTCATTTTGATGTTTTTTAACCTTACATGCAGCTACGGATAGTACAATTAAAATAACTGCACAAATCATTTGGACTACTTTTCTCATTTTTTATACATTTAGATGAAAGATGTTTTCTTTTAAACATCTTGAAAATGCCTTTTCCGACCAAATCGGAGAGACGTATTTAATACTTAGGAATATGCTGTAATTAAGATTTTATTTGTCGTGTAGACGGAATACTACACTATTGTCCTTGTCAATTTTATATAGAGCCGAACAAGTATATACACCATTGGAAAATGGGCATTCGATTCTTTTATGAAATAAGGATTGTAAATAAAGTGAATATATAATAAGTAGGATTTTTTATGGAAATGTGGTTTCCCGATTTTAAGGGAATTTAAGAAGCGTGGTTAGTAAGACTCTGAAAAACAGATAAATGAAGTCTTTTGCTGTGTATTTGATTCAAAGAACGATTTGTACATTTCCACAAGCGTAGGTCAAAGATAAAGCCTTTGACTTTACAAAAACAAATCTTTTAACATTTTTTAAGTGAAGTTTAATGTTTTGTATTAAATTTGTTTAATTATTTATTGGAAAAATTATATATAGGTTGGTCTGATATTTTAAAAAATACATGTTATGCAGGGGAATATAAAGAGAAATGATTGATTGATAGAAAGTTATCCCTAAGGATATAGAATGAATATAGATTTAATGTAGGATGACAAGAAAAAGGTAATATATTACCTGACGATACCAACTAGGTATAAAAATACCTGTTAGTATGTCGTATAGTAGAATTTTGATGTGTTAGTTTATTAGTACAAAATAACAGCTACTTTGAAGAATAAAAAATACCTGTTAACAGGTATTTTTACGTTAATTTTCTTATTTATTCATAAATTTAAGTAGTTAGGTTTTACCCAGTGGAAGGTTCTTAAACAATTATATGATGACGAATATTCTTCAATACAAAAAATACTACTGGTTGCTACTGCCTTTACTTTTATTACAAGGATGTAGTGGAGGTGGGAAAAAAGAAGGTAAGCATACTACAATTGTTACTGTAGGGAAAGGTTTTTTGAACAAGGATATCAATAATAATGTCTTGGTTTGTCAAAACTTTAAGGTAGAGGACTTGAAAAAAGAGGGAGAGGGCTGTATTCTGGAGAACTTTTCGGTCTGTGAAAATCAAGAGACAGTTATGTATGGAAACTCTTATAAACAGCCCTATGGCTGGGCTTATTTTAAAGTTGTGAATGAGAGTGATACGATTCAAGAGCTTGTCATAGAAACGAATCATATCAGGTGCGATGGTTTTGGGGCATATCTTTTAAAAGAAGGAAAGATAATTGCCTCAGAAAAGGTGGAACGAAATACGCCTATTGCTCAACGGAAATACCCATTTCTTGATTTTGCCCTTCCAATCCATATACTACCAAGGGATACTCTAGGAGTACTTGTCTGGTCTAAGCGACTATCTGCTATCAACGAGATTAATTTGCAGCTTTATTCTAGGGAGACATTTCTTTCGATGGCGTCTTCAAGGGAACATTCAGGAGTGTTTCAAGTTACCTCTACTTTTACAATCATGATGATTGTTTTTATGATTGGTGTAATTTTTAGGCAGCAACTATTGTTGGACTATGCATTTTTTCTTTTTGGCGTAACTTTAATGTTGTGTAATAACTCGTACTTTTTTGATTTGGTAACGTTTCCGAAGTTTAGCAATGTTAATGCTTCGAATATTGGCTCGTTTATGGCGTTTCTAACCAATGCTATTTTTCATCCTTTTGGTTACAGAATTGTACGAGGCTTTAAGATTAATCAAAAAAGATACCTTCTGGGAGCAAAAATACTGGTGACACTCAATTGTACGATGATACTTGCTCTGTTATGTAGTAAAGAAATTGCCTATATTTTACCTAGTATGTTTCTTCTGCTGACGCTGGCTAATGTGCTATGGATTTTGTATTATTCAGCCCTTGCCTATATTCGAGAAAATATTAAGTACTATTTTTGGGCATCTGCTGTTTCTTCTTTACCCTTGTTATTGAAGTTAGGTCTTAATATACTTCAGCTACAAACTTATCGTTTGGCATTTAATCTTAACGATGTAAACACAGTTGTTATTTTGGTCAGTATGATGTACATTACCATCGAACAGTTTCGAAATGAACTCAACTCAAAACAAAATTTTGAACAAAATCTTTTGAAAGAACGAGAGACCATGGATAAGCTAAGGCATGATGAAATCGAAAGTGTAGGCCGTAACCTACATGACCAAGTAGGTAATACCTTAGCTTCAGCTTTAGGTTACCTGAATATGAAATCGGTTGACCTTGACATTGTCAAAAAACTAATTTTGAACGCCATTACGGAGTTGCGTTTTATTAGTCATAATTTAGTGAAAGATAACAACGACCCTTTAACTGAAAAAATAGGATTATTAGTGGCTCGTTTTAATGACTTTTCGACAATACAGTTTGATTTTCAGGATTATAGCGAAGCTAAATTGAATTTGTTAGGTCGTTTACAACAGCATAATATTTATAGTATTATTCAGGAATTACTCACGAATGCCATCAAGCATTCACAAGCGAATGAGGTTGATATTCAAGTTTTTGAGCGAGATAACTGTTTGCAGATTAGTATCGAAGACGATGGTATTGGCTTTGCACTTGAACAAGAAAGTAAAGGTATTGGGATACATAATATCTACAAGCGAGCCTCGCTTATGAATCTTAATATGGAAATAAATTCATCAAAATATGGAACAAGTATCATTATCGAAGTACCCTATCAAGACAAGCGTTCTCATCATTGATGATCACATGTTATTTAATGAGGGATTAAGCCTCATCTTGAAAGAATCAGTATCTTTTGAAGTCATTGGACAAGTGTATGATAGTAGGGAGGCTCAATTTGAATATCATAAGCTGATGCCCCAGTTGGTATTGGTTGATTATAACATGCCTTACTTAAATGGGTTGGAGGTTGTGAAGCAGTTGAAAGCTCAGAACAGTACTAGTAAAATAGTTGTGATTAGTATGTATGCCGATTATCGGGAGATTGCTAAGTTCAAAGAAGTAGGAGTCGATGGCTATATTACCAAAACAATTCCGCCTGCTGAACTTATCAATGCGTTAGAAAAAATAATGGCAGGGGAGCATGTCTTCTCGCAGCTAAATGAGCGTAAAGTAGTCCATCAAAAAGATAATTTTGCCCTTAAGAATAAGCTCACTAAACGGGAAATAGAAGTGTTAAAAGTATTAAAGAAAGGGTTTACCACAGAGCAAATCGCACAAGAATTAAGCCTGAGCTTCTATACCGTAGAGACGCATAGAAAGAATATCAATCATAAATTAAACCTAAAGACAAAAAAAGAATTTTATGACTTTCTAGAAACTATTGAAGGCTAGTAGTGTCGTGTTAGACACCTTTGATTCATTGAAGAGAAATGAAAAATCCGCAACGATGAGCGTTGCGGATTTTATCAATTGATTCACTATTTATGAGTTCTTGATTACTAAGTCTTCTAATAGTTCAACCCAAATGGCTGAATTATTAAGGCTTTCTACTAATTGTAAATGTTCTCCGCCTAGTTCTTCAAACACTTCTTTGTATTCTTCACCAACCTCGATGGTTGTTTCTAGGCAGTCGGCCACGAAAGCAGGAGAGAATGCTAAAATACTTTTTTTGCCTTCTTTAGCTAATTGCTTTAAGGTATCTTCTGTGTATGGCTGAATCCAAGGATCTTTGCCCAGACGAGACTGGAACGTAGTCATGTAAGTACCTTCTTTCAAACCCAGTTCTTTCACCATTAATCGGGTTGTTTCATGACATTGAGCTCGGTAGCAATATTGGTTCATTGGCGTAATGCTATTACAACACGAACCCAATTGACAGACCTTACCTGTACAATCTCCGTTTTTGATATGGCGTTCTGGAACTCCGTGGTAGCTAAACAAAAAGAAATCATACTTCTGTTTTTCCATGTAGTTTTGAGCAGCAGTTACAAAATGCTCAATAAACTTCGGATGGTCGTAGTACGTATTGACAAATGTTACTTCTGGAACAATAAGCCATTCTGACATGATTGCCATGGCTTTTTCATAGACTGAACCCGTTGTTGCTGACGCATACTGTGGGAAGAATGGAATAATGATGATTTTACGAAATCCTCCTTTTCTGAAGTCTTCTAAAACAACATCCATACTTGGATTTTGATAGCGCATTGCCAATCTAACTTCATATTCATCCCCTAAAGAAGTCTGAAGCATACGCTCTACATCTTCTCCATAGAATTTGAGAGGCGAACCTCTGTCTTCCCAAAGCTCTTGATAGGTCTTGGCAGATTTGGGTGCACGAAAAGGAGCAATGATACAGTTGACTAACATCCAGCGAAATAAGGGTGGAATATCGATTACTCGACCATCCATCAAAAACTCTCGCAAATATTTTCTAACATCTGGTACACTCGGTGAATCAGGGGTTCCCAAGTTTACAATTAATACACCTGTTTTAAATTGCTTTGGCATAGCTGTTACTTGTGCCATTTTCATTTCATTCATCTGAATCCGTTGTTTTGCAGTATATACGCTACAAAGTTCTTTATAGTTTTTTAGTATCAACCCATCTTTTTTGAAAAATGTTTCAAAAATTAGAGGATAAGCTACTTTTAGGAAAAGATACGAGCGATGCTTCTCGCCGAATACTTTTTACAAATCTTGCCAGCCTTCTGGTTTGAAAGGTGTTCTGCTTGGGCTGTCTTCACAGACAACATTTTCTTTACAGGTACTAGGAGACCCTGGAGGGCAGGAGTAAATACTGCCAGGAATTCCTTTTACGATAGGAAGCTCACCTTTGGAATCTCCGTCTCGTTGAATGTAGAAAATTTTCTTTGCTACCGAATACACATCAAAGATACCTAAGATTTTTTCATCTGGATTGGTCGTCGATTTGATGTTGATACTAAACTGTGTTTCTGCTGATACGTCAAATAGCGTACCATTATTTTGTATTTGGGAGGTCAAAAAGTTGTAGTAGTTATACGAGTTTTTGGTAAGTCCTCGCTGTTCTAAGGCTAAGTAATAAGGATTAAATCCATCAAAGGGTACTCTTGCTACTTTTTTTCCTGTTACTCGTTTACCGTTTAGGTACGAATCCGTGAATAGATTAAGGTCTGTGCTATAGCTTACGTTCCAACAATTTCCGTCACACTTATAACTGGTAACTGCATCCGAAGGTGTTCTGGGGTATTCACAGGCTAAAGTCGTAAAATTATAGCGTCCTCCCCCATAACAAGTGGCACAAATAGGAGCTCTTTCGTAGTGTCTCCATGACCAAAGGTAGTTATCTCCTTCTGTAGCTGGGTCTTGGAAGTCTAAGAAAATGTTGAATCCTGCTCTGCGAGAATCTCCAAGAGGATATTGACTTTGAACGTCAAATTGAGTAATTAAATTTTCGATTGCAGGAACAGGCTTCATTGTTTCAGGAGTTGATTGGTATTTTTTACCATCCGCTAAATCAATGTGAAGGATATACGTTCCACCAACACGTCCAATGAAATTGCTACCCGAACGATATATCCCTGCTTCTCTAGCAAGGGAAGACTCTGTAAATACATAGTTACCTCCTCGTTCGTCGGTCACATAGACTTTTGCTTTTTTAACTCCTGCAAAATAGCCTCCAGCAATTTTTTCTGATGAATAGCTAACACTGATTCGATAAGGCCCTGGTTCGTTAGAAATAGAGGCATCAACCGTTAGAAAACTCTTATAGGCAATTTGCTGAAAATTATCAATTGGATTAATGCAAGCTCCAACAATAAAGAGCAATAGGACAAAATATATAGGGAATTTATGTTTCATTTCTAAAAAGATTTTTTTCTAATGTGTAATTTTTCTAATGATGAATGTGTAATGATGAATGATTAATGTTATGCTTTGTGCTTGCCTAAAATAGGTTGACACGATTTTTAAATTTTACGTCAACCTATTTTAGGCAAGCACACCATTACGCATTCATCATTACACATTAAAAAATCACTCATTTTCTACAAGAATTTAAAATTATAGGTCAGCGATACAATAGGGGCTGCAAAAACGCTTAACTCATTGGCTTGTAAACCATATCCAACTGCCTTGAAGAATACGGAATAAGCATTCTGACGACCATATAAATTATAAACCGTAAAAATCCAGCTTCCCTGCCAGCGTTTATCTTTTAAGCTTGGGTTGTTGATTGTCCAAGAAAAGTCCAAACGGTGATAATCCGAAATACGGTCGTTGTTACGACTTTCATACACAGGATATTTTTTTTCTCCTAACAAGTACATTCCCACTGGAGAGGTAAACGGACGACCAGTTTGGTAAGCAAAAGTAAATGAAAAACTATGGTGTTTATTAGGCTGAATATTCATCATAATATTCAAGCTATGAGGCTTATCATAATTGGTCGGATACCAATTTCCTTGACTAATTTGCTGCAATTCTGGGAAATCACCTTTCATCAATTGGAACGAACGAGCGTAGGTATAACTTGCCCAGCCGCTAAGTTCTCCTTTCTTTTTGGTAACCATCAATTCTAGCCCATAAGCCTTGCCTTCGCCCGAAATCAATTGCGTTTCAATGGTCTTGTTTAACTGTAAATCCGCACCAGAAATATAGTCTAACAGGTTTTGAGTTCTACGATAATAGCCTTCTAACGACACTTCCCAAATACTTTCTTTTAAGTTTTTGAAAACCCCCATCGATACAAAATCACTTACCTGTGGCTTTATATGACTATCTGCTGTTTTCCAACGAGAAGTAGGCAATGGAGTCGTATTGTTACTCAACAATTGAATGAATTGCTGCATACGGTTATAGCCAAACTTAATGGTACTATTTTCGGACAGCGTATATTTCATGGTGACACGAGGCTCAAAACCACCGTACGTTTGCCCTATTGCCCCAGAAGCAATTTCTTCGGTACTGATAATAGAAGCTTCTGATTTGGGTTGAGTGGTTAAATAATTACGAACAGTATAAGGCCCTAAACCCATAAATAAGGCATAACGTAAACCTGCTTGAATCGTAAAACGAGAATTAACTTTGTATTCATCGTCCACAAATGCGGCTAATTCCAGTGCTTGTTCATTGGGCAATTCTACCGATGAAATACGGGAAACAATACCTTTGTTGAGCGTACCAGGCTGAATATCATAACGAATTCCCGATAAACCAACGTTCAATTTATGGGCATCATTGGGGTTGTAATCGAAGCCTATTTTTAGATTTTTATATGAAATCTGATTTTTTAAATCAATGCGATTGACTGTGTCAGGAGAATAGGTAGTTGTTATATAATCACTGCTTACACCAACGACTTCCATACTTAATTTCGGGTTGAAATAACGGCTCCAGTGAATCGACATATTTTGGTGACCATAATCAAATTGGGTCTTTTTAGCAATTACGTTTTGTAATGAAAACAAAGAGTCAATTTGGTAGTAATCTTTGCTAAAGTAGGTCGCAAAAGTAAGGGTGTTCTTCTTGTTAGGGCGATAAAAAACTTTGGTGGCAACGTCATAGAAATTGGCACGAGTAGTTTCCATATTTTTAGGGGCGAACCATTTAAACAAAAAGTCATTGAAGGAAACCCTGCCCGCAGCCATAATCGAAAGCTTATCTTTGATGATGGGTACTTCTGCCATTACACGGTTAGACACTAAGCCAACACCGCCCGATAGCCTGAATGTATCCAGCTTTGGTTCGGTCATTTTGATGTCTAAGACCGCCGCCGAACGTCCTCCAAAACGAGCAGGAACACCGCCTTTATAAAGTTCCATTTCACGAATGGCATCCGAAGCAAACACCGAGAATAATCCAAACAAGTGCGTCGGATTGAAAATCGGCATATCGTCAATATAAATTAAATTTTGGTCGATATTTCCCCCACGAATATTGACCCCATTAGAGCCTTCACCTACCGACGAAACCCCAGGAAGGGTTTGTAAGGAACGAATAATATCGACCTCGCCCATCATCGCAGGTAGTTTTTTGATACCTTTAATACTTAGGATGGTAACGCCCAAAGAGGGAGTTTCGATACTTCGACGAGTAGCTTGGCTCGATACAATTACTTCTTCTAAGGTTTTGGTAACATCTTCTAGCGAAATCTTTAAATCCGTATCTTTTCGGAGTGTTACTTTTTCTCGAAACGATTTGTAGCCAACATGACTTACTTTTAGAATGTACTCGCCCACAGGTAGGTATAGAACAAAATGCCCTAGTGAATCGGTAATGAATCCAGATTTCTTATAGTCCAAAGAAATAGTAGCTCCTAGAATTGGTTCACCTGTTGATTGGTCAATAACAGAACCTGTTAAGGCTGGAATAGTTAACTCTTTGACAG
>JALRIJ010000299.1 GCA_023255485.1 Flectobacillus sp. | reverse complement strand
AAAAGGATGACCTAAATTGGCCATATCAGGCACAGGTTTTTTAATAGGGTCAGCAAAATAACCGCCTGCTATCTGACCAGCACATTCTAATAAATGTCCTATGACGGTTCCTTTTCCCAATAAATCACAATCCGTCGCTTTCCAACCAAATTCGTGCATCATCGGAGCTAAAAATAAGGATGGGTCAGCCACTCTTCCTGTGATAATCACATCGGGATTAAGCGATAAGGCTTCTAAAATTCCCTCTACACCAATATAAGCATTGGCAGAGATTAATTCTCCTGAAGCATTTAGGGGTTGTCTGGTTTCCATCGCTAACGAAGTAGGGTCTAGTTGCTCAAAAACGTCGTCTCCTGTTACAGCAACTACTCGTAAAGACAAGCCTAAATTACGGGCAATTTCAACTACTTTCCTTGCCGCTGCTAAAGGATTAGCTGCTCCCATATTAGTAATAAGTCGAATTTTATTCGCAACAATTAAGGGTAATAGTGGCGTTAAACGTCGCTCTAACAAAGGATCATAGCCTTTTTCTGGATTTTCTAATTTACGTTTTTGAGCCAAACCAATCGTTCGTTCAGCAAGGCACTCAAGTACTAAATAATCTAAATTGCCTTTTTCAGCCAAGAGTATCGCAGGTTCGATACGGTCTCCCGAAAAACCTGCCCCACATCCAATTCGTATTTTTTTAGGTTGCATTCGTCTAGCTATTAAAACGTTAAATAATCGTTAAAAAAGGGTAATAAATCATTCAGAATACGTCCGTCTTCCGTCCAAAGTTTATTCCCATGATCGCCGATATATTCTTCGGCGTAATGGTTAATTCCTAAATTTTCTAATTTCTGACTAAACATCCCAATTTGTATGGGAAAACGAGCCGCATCATTTCGTCCCCAATCTACTTTAATGGCAGTCAATTTTCGGAGATTATCGGCATAACGTTCAACCATGTAAACGGGCATATTTTCTTGCCATTTATTCAAAACCTCCTGATTAATATGCAGCTTTTCGCCTTCATAGCTAAATGGAAAATCGCAATAAAAAGGCGGTTTCTGAGCATTAGGCGACCAAGCTCTCCCAACTGCCACCAATACTTTAGGATAATAGCTTGCTTTTAGTTGCTCTTTGGTGGAGATGTTCGCAAGCTCTTTATAAGCAGGACTATTTGCTCCAAATTCTTTAACAAATGCCATTAACCCCGGACTTAGTGCGTACAAACTACTAAATACATCAGGAAAAAGCATCGCCGTTTTTATTGCACCATACCCTCCCATCGAATGCCCACACATTCCTCTACTTTCACGACGGGGCAATGTTTTAAAGTGAGAATCGATATAGCTTACCAACTCTTTTGCCGTAAAGTCAGACCAATTACCTGTCAGAGGGGAATTACTATAAAAGCTCCCTTCAAACAAGGTGTACTGATTGGCTATCACGAAAATAAATGGACGTATTTTCTTTTTTTGAATTCCTAAATCTAGAATTCTTTTCATACTTGGACTGATACTATCAGTTCCCATGAAACCATGCAAATAATATAACACAGGAAATCCTTGCGAGGATGTCTCATAATTTGGAGGGAGATAGACCGATACCTTTCGTGTCGGGTTTTCGCCACCAATATTCTGAAGCGTTTTTGCATTGATAAAAAAACTTACTACTTTGCCCTCTTGAGCAAACGTAAATTGAGCAACTAGTAACACTAGTGCAAGGGTATAAAATCGTTTCATTGGGATAAAAATTAAAGATGAATTGAACCTGTTAGTAAAGCGACGATTGTCATAACAAGCGTAGTTCCAAATGCCCACTTAAAGACAAAGCGTTGATGTTCGCCTAAATCAACTTCTGCCAAACCTATCAACAAAAAGGTAGAAGCCGTCAGGGGACTAATCGGAAAACCTACAGTCATTTGCCCTAACAACGCAGCTCGTCCTATCTCGTTGGGGTCAATACCAAATTGAGTAGCCGTATTACTGAGGATTGGCACTACTCCAAAATAATAGGCATCAGGCGTAAACAAGATACTAGCAGGCAGGCTTGTTACGGCGGTTATAAGAGGCAATAAGCGTGCGTGTTCGTTCGGAATAATTCCGACTAAAGTGGTTGCCATTTCTTCAATCATTTTTGAACCAGTAAGAATTCCTGAGAAAATTCCTGCGGCAAAAATCATACTGGAAACCATAAAAATATTCGTTCCATGACTTTTGAAAATAGCTTGTTGGTCGGTAATTTTTGAATAATTAATAAGCAAAGCAAGCATACTCGCCACCACAAATAGCACTGGTGCAGGAAGCCAACCTTTGACAAGACAAATCAACAGTGCAATCGTCAAAATAGCATTTACAATAATCAACTTAGGACGTTTTAGTAAACGTTGTTCTTCCGATAAATTTTCATGATAGCTATAATCAATCGCCACAATTCCTAAGCGTTTGCGTTCTTTCAAGCCCAACCAATACGCAACGCCAAGTACCCAAAATAGCCCTCCAATAATCGCAGGAATATTAGGATTAAAAATATGAACAACATCGCTTTTTAAGGTAGAAATCGCCCTTGCAGACGTACCTGACCACGGAACTAGGTGCATCGGCCCTACCGATAAGGCAACAATACAAGGAAGAATCAGGTTGTTAATTTTCAAGCGTTTATAAATAGGAAGAAAAGCAGAAAGGACAATCATAAAAGTAGCTGTGCCATCACCATCGAGATGAACAATCATTGTTAAAATAGCCGTTCCCATAATGACTTTTAAAGGGTCACCTTTCACTATTTTAATAATAAAACCGATAACAGGGTCAAATAAACCCACATCGAGCATCGTGGCAAAGTATAGGACAGCAAAGGTGAGTAAAATACCCGTTGGAGCTACTTGTTTAATGCCTCCCAAGGCAAATTCCCCTAACTCTTTTGGACTAAAACCTGCAAGAAGCCCTATGACTAGTGGAGTAATCACCAGAGCCGTCATTACCGACATTCGTTTACTAATAATGAGTACTAAAAAGAGTACAATATTTAAAAAGCCTAAAATTGCTAACATAGATTATGATTTGTTTTTGGATAATTTCATATAAAAAATCTAATATAAATCAGGATTTAAACATTCATATCCTGATTGCAATAATTTTATATATAACAATTGTTAATCCATGTCCAAACAGATCTGATGCAAAAATGCCGTTTCTAAACTTTCTAACGCATTTTCTTAGTATATTTAAACAACGCAAACTCAATCAACAAACGAATGGACTTACTTATTCATACCTTCAATTTACCACTTAGACATACGTTTACCATTACCCATGAATCTCGGGATATTCAACCAACACTCATTGTTGAACTAAAAAACGGAGAACTCAGTGGCTATGGCGAAGCTACCGAAACGCCTTATTATGGTGTTACCATTGCCAAGATGAAAGCACAACTCGAAGAGGTTCGTCCGTTATTAACTTCTTACACGCTCACCGACCCAACACAGCTTTGGAATTTAGTAGCTCCTATATTGAAAGACGACCACCCTTTCGCTCTTTCGGCACTGGATATGGCGGCTACAGATCTTTGGGCTAAA
>JALRIJ010000298.1 GCA_023255485.1 Flectobacillus sp. | reverse complement strand
TACAGCGATAAATCGTTTGGTATCTTCTCTGAAAATCAAACTTGGACCAGTCAAGGTTTTGATAACGGCAATCTGCTTAATCGGGATTTTTGTTCCACTTAGCGATGGCACCATTAAGTTACCAATTTCTTCTTCAGATTTACGATATTCAGGCTGAAAACGTACTCGAATATCAAATTTACGTTCTCCTTCGTATAACTGACTAGCCGTTTGCCCTCCGATTGCCATAGATACCACAGCCTCCGCATCAGCAGTCTGTACACCATAGAAATTCATTTTTTGCTGATCTAGTTCAATTCTTAGCTCAGGTTGGCCTAAATTTCTAATAATTCCTAAATCTTCGATGCCTTTTACCTTACGTAATACCTTTTCAACCTTCTCTGCTTCTTGTTCTAGGTAATCAAAATCATTCCCGTATATTTTCACGGCAATAGAGCCTTTCACCCCAGAGACGGCCTCTTCAACGTTATCCATAATTGGTTGAGAGAAGCCCAAACTCACCCCTTGAAAGCCGTCTAATTTTGCCTGCATTTTTTCAATGAGTTCAGCTTTAGACAGCCCACTTTTCCACTCTTTTTGCGGATAAATATCCACATGAAACTCTACGTTATAAAAACCTGTAGGGTCAGTACCATCGTTCGGACGACCTGCTTGCGACATTACCTGACGTACTTCAGGGAAGCTTTCAAACACTTTTCTCATTGAGTTCGCATACCGTACCGACTCGTTCAAACTGATACTTCTCGGCATGGTTGCACGCACATAAATAGAACCTTCGTTGAGTTGAGGTAAAAATTCCGTTCCATGAATCGAAAGTGTCCAAAAACCAACGACCGTAATAATAGCCGTGCTGATAAAGGTAAATCGCTTATGCTTAAAGCAATAGTGAAAAGCTTGCATCGAGTACTTCATGATAAAATCTACAATGAAGTTACTCTTTTCTTTCACATTTTTATTCATCAACAAGCTTACCATCACTGGGACAAGGGTAAGCGTAAAGATTAATGCACCCACCAAAGCAGAGCCTAAAGTCCATGCTAAGGGAGAAAACATTTTACCTTCTACTTTTTGAAATGCAAAGATGGGCAATAATGCAATCAAAATAATAATTTTGGACGTAAAAATTGCCTTACCCATACTCGAACCCGTCCTTTTGATAATAGATAGTTTAGCCAATTTGTTAAACTTTTCCATCCCTACTTGTTCGGCTTTATGAGCCAGCACCACAATCAACCCTTCTACTACAACCACCGTTCCGTCGATAATAATTCCAAAATCGACCGCTCCTAAGGAAAGTAAATTTACATTCATACCCAACAATTTCAAACAGGTAAATGCAAATAATAATGCCAGAGGAATAATCATGGATACAATCAAAGAGGCTCTCCAGTCTGCCAAGAAAATCAAAACAATCAGGGTTACCAATACAATTCCTTCTACGAGGTTATGCGTTACCGTTTCGATACAAAAATCTAAGAGTGTCTGACGGTTATAGAATGTTTTAATTTTAACACCTTCAGGTAAAATCTTCGAGTTGAGTTCTTCTACCTTTAAGTTTAAATTACTAATTACCTCCGAAGGATTTTCGCCTTTACGCATCACCACAATACCTTCTACGGCATCGTTGTTATCTTCACGTCCTACTTGTCCTAAACGAGGAAGAGCCGATTCTGACACGGTAGCTACAGTTTTGACATAAATGGGTACTCCATTGATGTTATCAACTAGAATATTTTGGATATCTTCAATGTTTTTCAATAAGCCAATCCCACGTACAACATAGGCCTGATTATTTTTCGTGATAACATCTCCCCCTACGTTGATATTACTTTTTTCTACCGCTGTAAATACGTCTAAAGGAGTAATCCGATAATCCTGTAATAAGTTCGGATTTACGCTAATTTCGTATGTTTTTACTTCGCCCCCAAAGCTTACAATATCTGCAACCCCTGGCACAGAACGTAAATTACGGTCAACAATCCAATCTTGAATTTCTTTTAAATGACGAGAAGTTTGCCCTGGGGCTTCCAAGGTATATCGGAAGATTTCTCCTGTTGGCCCATAAGGTGGCTGAATATCAGGTTCTACGCCATCGGGCAAGTTAATCCCTTGTAAGGCATTATTCACCTGAATTCGGGCAAAGTTATTGTCAACCCCATCATCAAACATCACCACTACGACAGATAAGCCAAACAAGGTTGTTGAACGCACCGTTGTTTTCTTCTGTACCCCATTCATCGCAATTTCAAGCGGAGCAGTCACAAACTTTTCAATTTCTTCGGCACTTCGTCCAGACCACTGTGTAATGATGGTTACCTGTGTGTTAGTTACATCAGGAAACGCATCAATTGGGGTATTAATGAAGCTAGTCACACCTCCAATAACAATAACAGCGGTGAAGAAAAAGACTGCAAATTTATATTTGAGCGATAACGCCAATAATTTTTTCATAAGTCCTATGGAGTAAATTAACTTAATGCCTTATACACAAGCACTACACTCTCTAACATCGAGGATAGAGACAATAGCCTAACCGTATTCACTTACTCAAAAGGTGCTAAGCGAATACCTTGTCTGTTAGTAAATAAGCGATTGAACTCTTACTGATTCAACGCATTATACACCAGCAATTGATTTTTATTCAGCACATTTTCACCTTCTTTTAGCCCCTCCATAATGTACGTTTTTTCTGCATTCTGTTGAGCAATTTGTACTTGTCTTACTTCCAAATGTTTTGGATCTTTATAGACAACTACATAGTTTTTGCTTTGGTCAAAAATGATAGCAGAAGAAGGAATGGCTACACTACGATTGCTGCTATTGAAATTCACGCTGATTTGAGCAAACATTTCGGGCTTCATAATAGCACTAGGGTTCGCTAAGTTGATACGCACTTGCAACGTTCTTGTTTGTGGATCAAGGGCATTACTCATACGGTCGATTTTACCTGCAAACACTTTATCGGGATACGAAATCAATTTAATAGACACAGGTGCTCCGATTTTTATTTTAGCTAAATCTGCTTCATACACATTGGCAATTACCTGTACTTTCGATAAGTCTGCAATGGTAAAAAACGAGCCCGTTTCTCCTTCATGGAAGGACATTTTATCGGAAATAGCATTGTTTTTTTCGATGATATACCCCGCAATTGGTGCTTTTAATGTATAAAGTGCATTTTTAACGTTATAGATTGTTGACACAGAGTTCGCTCTCTTCAAGGCTCCTTGTGCTTTTAACACATCATTTTTAGCAAAAATTACATCTTTTTCCGATGCTAATCCCGCTTTAAACATTTCCGTTTGCACTTGTAAATTCTTTTGAGCAGAAAGCAAATCAGAGGTAGAACTAACTGTTTGATTTTCTAAATCTGCTACGTCAGAAGAGTGAACAATAGCTAGAATTTGTCCCTTCTTTACAAAATCACCTAAACTTGCCGAAATACGCTCAATCACTCCGTCCACTAGGGGCGATACTTTTACTTGTTTATCTTCATAAGGAGCAACTTTTCCTGTCAACTGTAATTCAGACTGAACAGGTTCTAACTTTGCTTCTGCTAAACTCAAT
>JALRIJ010000297.1:247-3570 GCA_023255485.1 Flectobacillus sp. | reverse complement strand
ATTCGCAAGCAGTACGATAATCGCCAAGGGTATAACCAATACCTGTTTTACCATAACGCTCCCACATTAGCTTCATTACATCATTCAATGATTTTTGATGTTGGTGCTTTAGGCGAATGGTTAAGTCTAACAATAACGCAACTAAGGCTCCTTTTTGATAAATAGATACTCGACGATTAGGAATAGAAGGCGTGTAACCATCTAACCATAAATCGTAAGACGATTCAAGCAATGACTGTACGGCACGTCCATCTTGCTCGAAGTGTCGTTTTAAAACCGCTCCAAGTTCTTTTATGTATTCTGTTGCAGAAAAAACGCCCGACTGAGCCAAGAATAAATCTCCGAAATACGTCGTTACACCTTCTACAACGAAGCCTGTTTCAAAATAATTTTCTTGGGTTAAATCATAAGGCATCATTTCTTGCGGACGAATCTTGCAAATATTCCACGCATGGAATAATTCATGAGAAGAAACTCCTAGTAAATCTGCATATAAGCCATCTCCCTCACTTGCTGGGCCTAAGGTAATCATCGTAGAGTTGCGATGTTCTACGCCATGATAACAGGCATTAGGCATAATCCAGTTGATAAAGTGGTAGTCTTTCTCTGGAAAATCACCCATAAGAGCAATCTGATGGGTAGAAAATTGCTTGAAATCGGCTTTAATCTTTTCCCAGTTAGGTTGATAATCACCTAAAAACCAAACCGTAAAGTCAGTATCACCTACTTGATACGAATCTTTTTGTAGATAAGGACTAGCCAACATAGGCGAATCAACTAATTCGTAATAATCGTTTGCCAATAAGGTATTGCCTTCACGTGGCAACCCACAAGCAATTTGGAAATTTTCAGGTATATCAATGCTCACTTGATGTGGCTCAACGATTCTACCACTTACGTAAGGTAAACAGTTGATAAAATTGATATACATCGTTTGGTCATCTAGGTACGAACTTCCTGCATTGGCATGAACGCCATTGGCACTAGACAAAAAGGCAAAGTAGCGAAACTTAATAACGACTGAACTGATTCCTTTTGTGGCAATTTTCCAGCGGTCTTTGCTTACTTTGTAAAAGTTAACGGCCTGATTGAAGGTATCTACGACTTCAAATTGTTGGATGTTTTTAGCAAAATTTTGAAGTTCATAACGCCCTGGTCGCCAAGCGGGTAGTTGAATCTTGATACGGTCGGAGGTAATGTTTTCGACAACCATTTCAATCGTAAGGAAATGGCTCTGAGGATTGTCTGAATAAATTTTATACTTCATCTAACAAAATGTTTAATTGACTGATACAGCAGGAGTGCTGTTGATCAAGGTATCAAAATGGGAGAAAACCTTGAATGCCATCGAGTTGGAGAGGGAAATTAAGTACGTAATGGGCAACGTTCGTTATAAATTATCTCTTTCGGTTAAAAGCAAAAAATACGCTATTTTTCTGAGAAAGCCAACAGAAGAAAGACAAAACACCTTCAAAAATACAACATTTATTGGGTTATGAATTTATCTTAAGCCCTTTTTTGTCGAATTTACTCATAATCAAGCCTCAAGCAGGGATAATCTTTTAATAAAGTTTTTGAAGTTTTAAAATCTTTAAGTACCTTTGCAGTCCCATTTTAAGGGCATTGGATTTCTGTTATTTTGAAAAATTCGCTGATATTCGGACAGAATTTGAATAATTTTCAAAATATCTCTGAAAATCAGTTTTTTATACTCCAACAAAGACATTTAACATTTTCGGTAATCTAATTTACTTTGGTTTTTACGAAAGTATTTTCAAAAGGTTTTCCGAAAACAAATTCAGACAAATAAAATGAAAAGAACGTTTCAACCATCGGTAAGAAAAAGAAAAAACAAACACGGTTTCCGTGAAAGAATGTCCACTCCAAACGGTCGTCGTACATTAGCGGCTCGTCGTGCAAAAGGAAGACATAAATTGACAGTTTCTGACGAGAAAAGAGGTAAATAATTTTTGAGTCGTTAAGGGTTAGATTTAAGTGTTATGCGTATTTTAACAATTAACGGTTAACCAGTTAACGATAAAAAAGTGAAGCATACTTTCCCAAAGTCCGAGCGACTTTCGAGTAAAAAGATTATTGATTCACTCTTCGACAAGGGTAGCGATAAAACACTTGGTGTTTTTCTCTACCCTTTTCGTGTTTCATATCTTCCGCAAGAATCCACCGAGCAAGCAAATGCTCCTGCTATTCTGATTTCGGTTTCTAAACGTTACTTTAAACATGCTGTTGATCGTAACCTCATTAAACGACGAATCCGAGAAGCTTACCGCCTGCAAAAGCACCTCCTATTAGAAAAACCCAATAAGCCCTTACCATCGTCTATTGCTTTTGTGTATATTGCTAAAAAAATAGAAGATTACGCCAAAATCGAAAAGTCCATGAAAGGTGTACTTCAGAAGGTAGCTCACTGATACGCTTTGCTCTCAATAATTTTGTACCATGAATATGAAAATCCCTTTTAAAGGTCTTATTATCACAGGTGTTGCAGCACTTGGTCTTTCGCTCGCTTCGTTTACTGACCCTGGTGAACGGTTCTTTGATATTGCTAAAAACCTTGATATTTATGCTACACTTTTTAAAGAACTAAATCGCTACTATGTGGATGAAATAAACCCCAATAGAACGATTAAGATTTCGATTGATGCCATGTTGAAGTCTTTTGACCCTTATACTGTCTATTATGCAGAAGACGATATTGAAGATTATATGACCATGACAACAGGGAAATATAATGGTATCGGTATCATCACGGGTAGTAGAGGAGATAAGGTCGTTATTATGGGTATCGACGAAGGTACGCCTGCCGAAAAAGCAGGTTTACGCATTGGTGATGAAATCGTGAAAGTGGATGGAATCGACTTACGTAGAAAGGGAATAGACCCAGGTAAGTTAATCAAAGGTCAAACAGGTACGACGGTAAAATTGAGTGTTAAGCGTTATGGTAGCGATAAGTTAGAAGATATTTTAGTGGCTCGTGAAGTGGTTAAAATGAAGAATGTGACCTATTATGGTATGATTTCGGACGAAGTGGGTTACATCGACTTAAAAGATTTCAATAGCACTGCTTCAAAAGAAATGCGTCAGGCATTTGCTGAATTAAAGGCGAAGGGAATGAAAAAATTGGTTATTGACCTTCGTGATAACCCAGGGGGCTTGTTGAATATGGCAGTGGACATCTGTAATATTTTTCTACCTAAAGAGTCTGAAATTGTAACGACGAAAGGGAAGGTACAAGAATGGAATAAAACGTACATGGGCTTAAATGCCTCAGTAGATACTGAAATTCCTATCTCTGTGTTAACCAA
>JALRIJ010000297.1:0-237 GCA_023255485.1 Flectobacillus sp. | reverse complement strand
CGGCGGCGGAGATTGTCGCAGGTGTGATTCAAGATTATGACCGTGGGGTGTTGATTGGACAACGTAGCTATGGAAAAGGCTTGGTGCAAGTGACTCGTGATTTGTCGTACAATACCAAACTTAAAGTGACTACTGCTAAATATTATATTCCAAGTGGACGTTGTATTCAGGCAATTGATTATAGTCACCGTAATCCTGATGGAAGCGTTGGTAAAGTACCTGACTCGCTGAAAAGTG
>JALRIJ010000296.1 GCA_023255485.1 Flectobacillus sp. | reverse complement strand
GCACTTAACATATCCAAAGTACGAGTAGCTTTCGTGATACCTGTGTAAGCATTGAAGGTAATTTTTGCTTTTCCTTCTTGTCCTTTTTTCGTCGTAATTAACACAACCCCATTGGCTGCACGAGAACCATAAATGGCAGCCGAAGAAGCATCTTTCAATACCTGAATGTTTTCAATATCATTCGGGTTAATGTTATCTAATGGGTTACCTGTACTGAAACCACCCGAAGCATTTTGTCCTGATGTTTCTAAAGGGAATCCGTCAATTACATACAACGGTTCGTTACTTGCTGAGATTGAACCCGACCCACGTACCTGTACGCTAAATCCTTTACCGGGCGTACCACTTGTCTGTTTTACAGAAACCCCTGCTAACTGTCCGATTAAGGCTTGGTCAACACGAGCAATAGGACGAGTATCTAGTTCTTTCGCATTGAAACTTGCTACTGCCCCCGTGATATTTCCTTTTTTCTGCGTACCATAACCTACTACTAATACCTCATCTAAGGATTTAATATCGGAAGATAAAGCCACATTTACTGATGAACGATTTCCAATATTTACTTCTTGGTTAACATAACCTACTGATGAAAAAACAAGCACGCCATCACCTTCTGACACCTCAATACGGTATGTTCCTTTTGAGTCTGTTGATACACCTCTTTTTGTACTTTTTAAAACGATGTTCACTCCTGGAAGTCCTTCTCCAGTGGCAGCATCCGTAACAAGCCCTACGATATTCCGTTTCTGAGCCATACCCAGATAGGAAACTAGACACAGTATGAATACTGTTGACCATTGTCGAATTGTTTTCATAAACATAAAATGATTGAATTGGATAAAAATAAACTATGTAATAATGATGAATTTTGAATGTTAGATTTTGGATTAAGTATCACGACATATTTAACCGCATAAATACATGGAAAACATAGTTGCGTAAAAAATGCTAATCAACTATTTACACTCATTATGATTCTTAAAATAAATGTGCCTGATTAGTTAATAGCCTAATTACCAGCTAAATTCCATTAGTTATCATTCGTATTCGAGTTTAAAAACATAACCCGATGATGTCATGGAACTACCTCCCTGAGTGGCGGTGAAGAGATAAGCTGGTTTACCATTTTTCATCAATAGTTGTGGGCGTTCAAAACGGCCATAACGGGTTAGATGTGCTGGAGCTGGAGGCTGTTTGAAATAAGCTTCTGCCCCGTAGTAAGCGATTTTGGGTTTTGACCAGTGTAGTCCGTCTTTGGATTCAAAATATAAACCTACTTCGTGATTGAAGAAGCCCATATCACGCATAATCATTCTGAATCGCTTTTTTTCGTAATAGATATATGCATCTTCTACTTGTCTATTACCTCCATATCCAGAAAAATCAATGATGGGATTGCCCTCATAACGCAGATAAGGGCCTTCTAGCTGTTTTGAAATAGCTAGACCATACTTACGATTTCCTCGAATGGCTGGTGGTTTTGTTTCTTCGTACTCTTTAGTATTCCATGATTTATAATAGAGCCAATACTCGCCATTTGGGTGCTTCAAAAAAGCAGGATTGGTCGTGCAATGATCATCCCAAGAACCATCACTGCCCACCTCTAACAAAGGTTTATCGGGACGAATCCATGGCCCATCTAAGGAATCAGCCGTCGCTAGACCAATGCGTTTGGTGTTAGTTTTACCATTGGAATTACCCATGTAAAACAAGCAATATTTACCGTCTATCAACTGGATATGCGGGTTATGACAGGTAGTGCCATCCCAGTATCCTGACCCTCTTGGAGCGATAACGGTTTCTTTATACGTAAACTCAGATTCAGGACTATCCGCAACGGCGTGAGCAATTTCCGACTGATGAATCCAACCACCCATTTTGTATTTGGCAGGCCATCTTGAATAAAACACATGCACTTTGCCATCGGGAGCATAAATAGGGGCATTACACCATACATAATAGCCCTCTGTTTCTAATATTCGCCCGATAGGCTTTAACTGCTTACAAAACTTAGCAATATCGCTCGATTTGAAGGGTACATCTGCCCAAGCACCACTGATTCCCACAAACGATGAGACCGTGAGTGTAGCTAAAAATTCCCTACGAGTGAAGATTTGATTCATTTGTGTATGCAGAAATGCCAATAACTTGGCTAAAATTGCTAATATCTTATACTTTTCTGATATTTTCTGTAAAGTAAGCTATACCTTTTACCACATCCATCATGCACCGTCCTACAAATGATAAATATTCTTAAAATTATCTTTCTATCATTATCTTAAAAAAAGACATAAATAAAAAAAGACTGCCTTCATCACAAAGACAGTCTTTTTTCATTTCTTAACTATTATCAATTTTATTATTTATTACTCAAATTCTTTTTTTCGTTTGAGCAGTAAAATACGACTTATAAGCCGATTAAGCCCACTTTTTCTTCAACCAAGCCCTCACTGGTTCATCGTAATATTTTAAGGCAAGGTATGCAATAGCGAATGCTGAAAGTAAACCAACAAGACCTACTTTATATCCATCCATCGCTGATGGTTTATCTTTCACAACCCACATCGTATAGACATAAATGATTGGATAGTGGGTAATGTATAAAGGATAAGATATATCTCCTGACCACTTACAAAGCTTTGCCCAACGACCCGAAATTTGCCCGCCAGCACCTGCCGCAACAACCATTGGGAAGGCAATCATAATGCAAAATGCTTCGTATAATCCATTAAATTTGAAGGTAGGAAGGAAGAACAGAATGATTAACACCCAAGAACAAACAATGTAAGCATTGGGAATATGAATGAGTTTTCCTGTTCTAAACAACAATAAGCCTGCAAAGAAAGGGAACATCATCCGTACATTGCCAATCCAAAAAGTTTCATAACTCCAACCTGTTGCCACATCGCCACGATGTACGGCAACGGCTGTTAAAACAATGCCACTGAGAATCACGACAATCCACAACACAATGAGACTCATTTTTCTTCCGAAAAGGGCGTAAAGCAAATTGGCAATGTATTCTTGGAGTAGCGACCAACAAGGGCCGTCTAAGGGATGTGTTTCGCCCCAACCTCTAATATCAGGAGCGGGCAATAAGGTGAAACTGATTAAGGTAACGCCTATCAATTTCAAGAAACCTGTATCGACAAATTTATTGGTATAAGGGTCTAGCCAAAAGCTGATAGCCCCTAAAATTACCCCTAAAATAACAAGGGGATGAAGGCGAATTAAACGAATTTTGAAGAACTCTTTGGTACTCATTTTCTCCCAACGGTCATCATAAGCATAGCCCACGACAAAACCAGAAAGCAGAAAAAAGAAATCGACAGCCAAGTAGCCATGGTGCATCGGGTGATTTGCCATGACTGGGAAGTAGGCTTCGTAAAAGTGAAAAATTACGACGAGCAATGCAGCAGTACCTCGAAGGCCATCTAAAATGGGGTAGTGTGGTTTCATATAAGATTGTTTTTGAAAAATGGTTAACTTGGGAGAGTGGAAAGATTAAAATAGATGAGTTTAACGTAGAAAATTCAGAGTTGATGAGTTTAAAAAACTTTATCCCAATTTTAC
>JALRIJ010000295.1 GCA_023255485.1 Flectobacillus sp. | reverse complement strand
CTTATCAGTGGTTGAACTGAAAATCAGTAGTAAAAGGAACGGCAGAGGAAGCATTTCACTTAGCAGGTGAATAAATTCACCCGTGTCAATGAAATCCAACAACCTCAAAACTTATCTTCTTCCGTTACTTGTGAAGACACTGACAACGGAAGAAGACGAACGAAAAATCCCCTCTGGGGTTAGGGGGCTTTGTAAACTAAACGTCTATTATCTCCAATCGTTTCTGCATTTAATAAGACTTGATTTTGAATGAATGGGGCGGCAATGCCTTTGCCTAAAGGTATTTGACTTTGATATACGTGTGCTTCGTCCCAAAGTCCTTTTTCCAAAAACGTATTGAGTAAGGTTGTTCCTCCTTCTACGATGAGCGAGGTAATTTTTCGTTGATATAAATCGGCTATCAGGCTTTCTAACAAGTCTTTTTCCTCCGAAAGTTGAATCCAGTGGTGCTTACCTTCTTGTTTGGTTTCTTTGAGATTATAACATAAGGTGCTGCTTTCATCGTCAAAAAAACGAGATTGGGGCGACAAACGAAGTGTTTTATCAAGGATAACTCGGACAGGGTTTTTCCCCGTCCAAAAGCGAGTGGTTAAACTCGGATTGTCGTACTGAGCGGTGTTTGTACCCACCATAATCGCATCTTCTTCCGAACGCATTTTGTGTACCCAACGTCGTGATAAGGCATTGGAAATTTGAACGGCTTCGTAGTTTTCTTTAGCAATCAATCCATCGGATGACATTGCCCATTTGAGGATAATATAAGGGCGTTTTTTTTCAAAAAAGGTAAAAAAGCGTTTGTTTATTTCTCTTCCAACTTCGGCTAATAGCCCTGTTTCGACCTCAATTCCTGCGTCTTTGAGTTTCTGAATACCTTTTCCTGCTACCAAAGGATTGGGGTCGTCATTGCAAATGACCACTCTTTTTAGCTGATGTTTTACCAACAAATCGGCACAAGGAGGCGTTTTACCAAAGTGCGAACAAGGTTCTAAGGTTACATAAGCCGTTGCTTCGTTTAAGACTGACTTGTCTTTAACCGATGCTACGGCATTAACTTCTGCATGAGGTTGTCCATAACGTTCGTGCCAACCTTCTCCAATAATACGGTTTTCGTGTACAATCACACAGCCCACCATCGGATTGGGAGATACCGTTCCTGCTCCTAATTTTGCCAACGCCAACGCACGTTGCATATAGTGTATATCTTTGTTCATGATATTTTGTTGTGATGATGAATATTGAACGTTAAATTTTAGATTTAACATTCTGGATATTAGACAATTAAATAGAAATCAATTTAACCTTAGCTATCACTTACGTCATTGTAAGTGCCTGATAGCCAATGTTGAAAAATTCAACATCCAGCATTCAAAATTTAACATTATTACGTTTTGATTTTCATTTGCCTCTGTTTCTTCGCAAACTTGATGCCTTATGATATATGCTACATATCCTATAAATTTGTATAAAAACGAAATTCATGGCTTTAAGCATTCCCTATACCGCAAAAACACTCCTCCAAGAAATCGTGTCCGAAGTTAGTACGGTTTACGAAGAAAACGAAGCAAAAGCAATTGCCTATTTGTTGGTGGAGCATTTTTGTGGCATTACCAAGATGGATATTTTACTGAATAATCCAGTAACAACCACCGTCGATTGGTCTCCTATCCTATCACGCATCAAGGCTCAAGAGCCTGTCCAGTACCTTATTGGGGAAACTGAATTTTATGGACGGATGTTCTCGGTAAGTCAAGCAACCTTAATTCCTAGACCCGAAACCGAAGAGTTGGTAGCCTACGTTTGTAATCATGCGATTGCTCAAGAAGCTCGCACGGTGTTAGACATTGGCACGGGTTCAGGTTGCATTGCTATCTCGCTTGCCTGCGAACTTCCACAAGCTCAGGTTTATGCCTACGACGTGTCGGAGGATGCCCTCACTATGGCAAAGCAGAACGCTCTTCGCAATAAGGTTTCCGTTAACTTTGAACAGCACGATATTTTACAAACAAAAACGTTAACACCTAGTTCATTGGATATAATCGTCAGTAATCCACCTTATGTAAAGGAGGAAGAAATGGCGATGATGAAGCAAAATGTGCTAGATTACGAACCGTATTTAGCCTTGTTTGTAAGCGATGATAATCCCTTGCTTTTTTACAAAGTCATTGCTCATTTAGCAGGAAAACACTTGCGTCCGAATGGGCTGTGCATGGTAGAAATTAACGAGCAATTGGGAGAAGAAACAGCCGCTTTATTCACAGCAGAATTTTATGACATTGAAGTAATTAAAGACCTTTTTGGAAAAGACCGCTTTGTGAAGGCGGTGAAGAAATAAGGGAAAACAGAGAACATACGCCCCATGAAACTACCCAGTCGATATACCTATCCGTCGCCTAGTTTTGCTCCTTATTGGAAAACAGGACGAGGCGTAAACCTACTGCATAAATTGCCTAACCTGCCTTCTGAAAAAGCTATCAAAGAAGCCGCAAGCCAGCTTTGGGAAAAAGATATTTTGGCGGATAAGGTCGTGGAAGAACTCTTTACTTCGGTAAATTTCAAAGATGTAAAAAACACCTTAAACCAAGCTCTTTCAGCAGGATTAAACAATCCAGAAACCGTTCCTGCTAGTTTACGAAAGCTGTTAGCAGAAGTACATCAGACTCCCGAATGGCTCAACGAAGAGTTACTCGAAAAGGGTGCGTCCTTTTGCAGAAGAAGCGGTGCATTGGGCTTAATTGTCTTGCGTAATTACTGTTTAATGGGTGGTTATGAATCCTCTGCCATTAATAAGCCCCTTATTTATACGGGTGCATTGAAAAAAGGGGCATCTAAACGCATGGCCGAAACGGTAGAATTTTGGATTGAAGTAACCGATAAAAACGCCCTCCAGAAAAGGAATCAGGGTTTTAAAAGTGCCATCACCTTACGCATCATGCACGCTCTAGCAAGGGTTTATATTCAAAAAGTACCTACTTGGGAAACCAACACGTGGGGGATTCCCTTGAATCAGGCGGATATGGTGGCGACTAATCTAGGCTTTTCGTTGGTCTTTCTCGAAGGCTTGCGAGCGGTAGGATTTAGACCAAGTTCAGAGGAAGTAAAAGGGCTTTTTCATTTCTGGAAATACATCGGTTTTTTAATCGGCATTCCTGCTGAACTGTTGCCCAACACCGAAGAACAAGCCATTGAAGCCCTCTACAAATGGACAATGACCCAACCAGCAGCCGACAACGACACCAAGGCCTTAGCCCATTCGTTGATGCTTGTACCGTTGGATACGCCCTTACGGTTCTATTGGCAACGGGTTTTATTGATGAAAATAAATCTTGGCTTTAATCACTTCTTTCTAGGCAAACGAGCTTGTACCACGATGGGACTTCCGAACACGCCGCTGAAATATTTCCCTTATTTTGTCAAAAGTATTAAACGTTTTCAGGAAGTTTTTATCAAACGTAGTCAGCGATATTATGCTGTTTCAGAAGCGAAAGAACGTAAGGAACAAGTGTTTATCAAAGACCGCTTTTTGGAGGAAATTAAACGAATGGAGAAGGCGAAAGTATAGGAGTTTGGAGTTTATT
>JALRIJ010000294.1 GCA_023255485.1 Flectobacillus sp. | reverse complement strand
AATTACTTCGTATCGAAGAGGAATTAGGTTCAAACGCTTACTTCCCAGGATTGAAGTTCTAATTTAGGGATAACATTGATAAAAAAGGGCTTACAGAATTTCTGTGAGTCCTTTTTTATTGGAAGCCTATTTGATTTTTTCTGATAAATTTCTACGATCATAAAAATGATAGAAGACGATATTAATTTACTCCTTTTGCCTTTAGATAGTGCAGTAACCAAAGCAGAAGCTTTGAAATTGATACTACCTTTTTCTGAAAAACATCAAATCAATCGTACTACAGATGAAATCTTAGTCTATTTCACACAAGACGGTTATGATAAAGTTTTAGGAATAACTGAGTATAAAGGTTTTCTGTGTTTTGCTGGATATGTCCTTGATACTGTTTTCGGATTTCACTCGCATGAATTGGTACATAAGTGGGTTTTAGCGAGTGAAAAAAACGCTATTTTGTATTCCAACAGTAATACGGTTGGTTCTTCTAGCGTGAGTATTTATGAAAAAGGGCGTTCCATTCGCTTTATTAGTGATGATGAAACGGATGAACACCTTCAAGATAGGGGAGAACCTACTCGCTATGAGGTTAATGGAGTGTATCCTCTAAAAGTTCTTGAAACATATCTTGGATTTCCTTTACAGGAATTAGATAATCAGCAATTTGATGTGATTTGGTTGGTGTAGATGGCTATCGTAAAAATAAGGACTTTGTTATCCAAAAGGCTGATAAGGATTATCTGGGTCAGCGTTTTTTGTTAGAAAGGATTCGCAGAAAATAAGTATATTTGTTGTGTAATTATTTTCAGAAAGAGCCTTATCCTTGATTTTATGTTCCGTTTCAAAAAACAGCTTTTAGATATTGCTAACAACAAATACCGTTTTTATACCCTTACCTTTTTAGGTTTGTTTATATGGATGTTATTTTTTGATGCGAATGATATTTTTACACAGATTAGAATGTATCGTGAATTGGCTCGCTTAGAAGATGAACGAGTGTATTATGTTGAAAAATTAAAGGCTTTAGAGAAGGAACGAATGGAGGTGATGGGAAATAAAAAGCTCATTGAAAAGTTTGCGAGAGAGAAGTATTTGATGAAAAAACCAAAAGAAGAAATTTTTGTGCTGGTTGATGAAGAGAATCAACCCATTGAAAAATAGCTGTCTTTTGTTTGTGTGATCTTGATTTAAGATGATTATGGTTAAAGTCCTTTTTGTTTGTACAGGCAACATTTGCCGTTCACCTATTGCAGAAGAAACGTTTCGCCAAGCGGTTAGCAAACGGAATTTACAACGTCGTATTCAATGCGATTCTGCCGCTACGCATAGCTATCATATTGGAGAATTACCCGACCGTCGCACTCGTGCCAATGCCGTTTCGCATGAGTTGAATTTAACGCATAAATGTAGGAGATTAACAGGAGAAGATTTCTCGGTATTTGATTACATCGTGGGAATGGATAATTACAATATGGAAAATATCCAGTCCATTAGCCATCGAGCTACGGGGATTAATCAACCGCAGTCAAGTTGCTTTTTGTACCGTACATTTGACCCTTTGGCTTCCACAGAAGGGGGACGAATTGCGGAAGTTCCAGACCCATATTATGGCGAACTAGCGGGTTTTGAGGAGGTGTATCAAATCGTTAGCCGTTGTGCGGAGGCATTTTTAGATTTTATTGTAGAAAAACATCAATTATAACCAATACAACACGTGAATAAGAAAGTAGTACTAATGATTTTAGATGGCTGGGGAATTGCTACCAAGCCAGAAGTTTCAGCTGTTGATCAAGCAAACACGCCATTTATTGACTCGCTATACACTAAATATCCACACTCTAAATTAGAGGCTTCTGGTTTAGCAGTAGGTTTGCCTGAAGGACAAATGGGTAACTCGGAGGTTGGTCATATGAACCTAGGAGCTGGACGTGTAGTATATCAAAACTTGGTAAGAATTAACAAGGCTGTTACAGAAAATACCTTAGCTCAAGAGCCTGTGTTAGCGGAGGCTTTTGCCTATGCGAAAGCAAACGATAAGAAGGTTCACTTTATTGGCTTAGTATCTGACGGTGGAGTTCACGCTCATATCAATCACTTAAAATCGCTTTGTACCGCTGCTAATGTAGTTGGCTTGGAGAAAGTTTTTGTACATGCTTTTACAGACGGACGTGATACGGATCCTAAATCTGGTTTAGGTTTCTTGACAGATTTACAAAATCATATTGCTACAACAGGTGCTAAAATTGCTTCGGTAACGGGTCGTTATTTTGCAATGGATAGAGATAACCGTTGGGAACGTGTGAAATTAGCTTACGATGCCATGGTGAAAGCTACGGGTGAGCAAGTTGATTCTTCGGCGTTGTTAAGCACGATTGAAGCATCTTATGCAGCAGGTGTAACGGATGAGTTTATCAAACCAATCATTCTTACTGAAAATGGTCAGCCAGTGGCTACGATTGAAGAAGGTGACGTAGTATTGAGCTTCAACTTCCGTACAGACCGTGGTCGTGAAATCACTCAGGCGTTAACGCAACGTGATTTCCCTGAACAAGACATGAAGAAATTGTCGTTATATTACTTAACAATGACTGAATATGATAAGTCGTTTGAAGGAGTAAAAGTAGTATTTGACGATAGCAATATTGAAATGACGTTGGGTGAGGTATTACAGAATGCGGGTAAAAAACAAATCCGTATGGCTGAGACAGAAAAATACCCACACGTAACGTTCTTCTTCTCGGGTGGTCGTGAAGAGCCTTTTGTTGGACAAACAAACATTATGCGTGCGTCTCCGAAAGTAGCAACGTATGATTTAGCTCCAGAAATGTCTGCTCCAGATTTACGTGATGCCTTGATTCCTGAATTGGAAAAAGAAGAGGTGGATTTCGTATGTTTGAACTTTGCTAACCCTGATATGGTGGGTCATACTGGCGTATTCTCGGCAGTAGTGAAAGCGGTTGAAACGGTTGACCAATGTGCACAAGCAGTTGTGGAAACAGGTTTGAAACACGGTTACTCGTTCATCATCATTGCTGACCACGGTAATGCAGACTTTATGGTTAACGAAGACGGAACACCAAACACGGCTCACTCAACGAATTTAGTGCCTTGTATTTTGGTAGATAACGACTATACAAAACCAATCAAAGATGGTAAGTTAGGAGACATCGCTCCGACAGTTCTTGAATTGATTGGCGTTGGACAACCAGCGATTATGACAGGTGTAAGCTTGTTGTAAGATAAAGCTAGTGTCCTTAAATCCCTATCAAAACTGAATTTTTGATAGGGATTTTTTGTTTTTTATGCGAATGTGAAAAGTATCGCATAGTTTTGTGAAGGAAAAGCTCCATCATAGCGTCTTTTGTCAAAAACAACGTATCGTTTTTGCAGGGACACTCTTACAATAACCGAAATCCATCCGATGAAATACTTCGTTTTATTAGTTATTACCTGTCTGTTGTTCCAAAGTTGTGCTGAACCAGAAGCAGCTCAAACGAAGCATTATTTTGATTTAAAAAGCTTGATTGATGCACAAATCAAGCAGTTAGATGCACAGAAGTACCGTGTTCAAAAAACAATTACGGTG
>JALRIJ010000293.1 GCA_023255485.1 Flectobacillus sp. | reverse complement strand
AATTTCAGTCAAATTTGAAAGAATAATTAATTTGGCATTTTATAATAATATTGTTATTTGGCATGCAAGCAAAAAAACGGTATTATCTGATGATTTTTTTGATAGCAATATTAATTTAACAAATATGACAACAACTCAACCCTACTCGTTACGTCAGCTAGTAATGTATTTCCTAAAACTAGGCACAACTGGTTTTGGAGGCCCCGTAGCTCTTGTGGGCTTTATGCACCGAGATTTAGTAGAACAAAATAACTGGATTTCAGACGAAGAATATAAAGAGGGGATGGCTCTTGCCCAGCTTGCACCAGGCCCTTTGGCAGCTCAGTTAGCCATTTATTTGGGCTACGTTCACTTTGGTGTACTCGGTGCTACACTGGTCGGATTAGCCTTTGTGTTGCCTTCTTTTTTGATGGTCTTAGCCCTTGGTTATGCCTATCAACGTTTTGGTGGCTTAACGTGGATAGCTTCCGTTTTTTATGGAATTAGTGCAGGGGTTATCGGGATTATCGCCTTTGGTTCGTATAAATTAGTCAACAAATCCATTGGAAATGATAAGGTCTTGTGGGGACTTTTTATCGTTTCGGCATTGGCTACGATTATCACAGAAAGCGAAAACCTACTATTGTTCTTAGGAGCAGGGACTTTATATTGGTTAATCAAATGTCCTCCTAAGTTTTTGAAAATCAACTCTTTTATTCCCTTCTTTCTCCAAGTTCCTATCGTTTCCGCAGAGAATACCCTTCTCTGGCAGATATTTCTGTTTTTTGCCAAAGCAGGAACCTTTGTTTTTGGGAGTGGTTTAGCCATTGTACCCTTCTTATATGCAGGAGTGGTAAAAGACTATGGCTGGTTGAACGAGCAGCAATTCTTGGATTCAGTCGCTGTAGCCATGATTACCCCCGGCCCTGTAGTCATTACCGTTGGATTTATTGGCTATTTAGTGGCAGGGTTGCAAGGAGCTTCCATTGCTGCGTTAGCTACTTTTTTACCCTGTTATTTGTTGACGATTTTACCAGCTCCTTATTTTAAAAAATACGGAAAGCTACCTGCCATTAAAGCCTTTGTAGATGGTATTACAGCTTCTGCCATTGGAGCGATTGCGGGGTCGGTCGTCTTACTCGCTCGAAAATCCTTGATAGATATTCCAACGTCCTTAATTGCTATTGCAGTGATTGCGATTTTGTGGAAATATAAAAAAATCACCGAACCCTATATTATTCTAGCTTGTGCCGCTATTGGTTTCGTATTAAAACAGTATGTACTGGGCTAGGTGTTGGCTTGCCGTTGGCTGTGTCTTCACAGCCAACCCTTTGCCGTTGGCTCCGCCATTGGTTGTGTCTTCACAACCAATTATCGGTTTTGCTGTGCCTCGCTACCAGCCCCTCACACTAAATACCTAAACACCCCAATCACAACCACTGTTACTACAATTAACCACGGCGAAAGTTTATTGACTACCAACTCGGCATCGTTGATGCTGAGTTTTTTGTATCCGCCCATCGTACTAAAAAAACTCATAGGCATAAAAATCGTAGGTAATAAACTTACCCAAATAAATACAGGCAAATTTAAAAGTGTACCCAGCACAATACAGCCTATAATTGGTAGGACGAATAACTGCTTGGTATTCTCTTGCTTATCGAATGTCGTATCGTGTTTATAATAAGCAAATTGCGAGGCAAACGTGCGAAATAATTTACTCGTCACAATCACCGAAACAACAGCAATTCCAATAGCTACAGGCAGCGGAATGCCCAAATAGGCAAACACCTTCCCTGTATCGCCACTTTTGGCAATAGGAGCAATGAGGAGATAGCCCAAAAACATTAGGATATTTTCCATACCCAACCAAAGCATAAATAATTTGAACAAAGAAGCCTTCGAAATACGAAAAGCAATGTAAGTAATAACTAGCCCTAGGATTAATGAGAAAACAGGCCCCGCTCCAGCTATCAACACCATTTGTTCGGGTGTACCATCCGAGAGGGGACGTACATAATTATGGTGCATTTCGGAAGGAATATGAAAATATAGCCCTGTAAAATAATGAGCAGATTCGTGTAATAAGGTAGCAATCAGGGACGTGGAAAGCAGTATCAAAAGACTGTTAACTGTCAGAGCATACTTGTTTTTCATAGTTTACTAGGACTGTTTAAATGTGTGGAAGAAGACGCTGTTGTGGGTGATTGCCGTTGGCTGTGTTCCCACGGCCAACGGTAGTATTTATTTAACATTGTTCACCTCTATCCAATAACCATCAGGGTCTTGGAAATAAAGTTGTTTAATGCCATCGGCACGAGTGGTAATGGTATGTGGTAAGCCTGGCCAGTCAGAATACGGAATTTTTGAGGCATCCAGATGAGCTACTAACGCTTCAAAATTATTCGTCATTAACCCTAGATGAATGGCTTTATTCGTGGTAACAGGTTCTTTAATCACCGAAATTAAATGCAATTCCTTGCCTTCGCCCACGGCAAACCAACGGATTCCCGCAATCTTAGAGCGATTGGTAATTTCGTTTAAATGCAAAATGTTCATATAAAACTCCGCAGAACGATTTACATCCTTGACCGATAAGGCTACATGGTCGAACTTGAATTGAAATGATGGGCTATTCTGGGCATGAAGTTGTTGAATACACAACAAGGTAATGATTAGTAGTAATGTGTTTTTCATAAAGTGTGTGAGTGGAAATGTTAAAATTCCCTTCAAAATAAGCAGAAAATGAAACATATCAAAGTAAGGCTATCATCTCCTATCCGGTTTTACCGTAGGCTGAGAGATACAGCCTACTCCCCAACTCTGCCATTGGCTGTGTCTTCACAGCCAATTCCTTTTTTCTACTGTGGAGGGTAACCAATATGTTATACCAATCAGTAGAAAATCTGAAATCCACTCTATGTTCTTTTTGAAAAAATCCGATGAAAATCCATTTTTATTATCCCCCTTTCTGATGTACTTTTGTGTATAAATTATTGAACATTTTGAATATTTAAGACCTCTTTTTACTTGATATTAAGAGATTTTGTAATTTTCACGTTCAAGAACGATTCAATTTCTCAAATTACAAAAATGGAATATAGAATAGAAAAAGACACGATGGGTAAGGTAGAAGTACCAGCTCACGTTTATTGGGGTGCTCAAACACAACGTTCAATCATGAACTTCCCGATTGCTCAAGACATTAACAAAATGCCAAAGGAAATTATTGCTGCTTTCGCTTACTTGAAAAAAGCTGCTGCAATTACGAACTTCGAGGCAGGCGTATTGTCGGAAGAAAAGAAAAACTTGATTTCACAAGTATGTGATGAAATCTTGGAAGGCAAATTAGCTGATCAATTTCCATTAGTAGTTTGGCAAACAGGTTCGGGTACACAGTCGAACATGAACTGTAACGAAGTAATCGCTTACCGTGCTCACGTAATCAACGGCGGTAGTTTAATGGATGAAACGAAGGTAGTTCACCCGAACGACGACGTTAACAAATCGCAGTCATCAAACGATACATTCCCGACGGCTATGCACATTGCGGCATACAAAATCTTATTGGAAGTAACCATTCCGGGAATCAAAAAATTAAGAGATACC
>JALRIJ010000292.1 GCA_023255485.1 Flectobacillus sp. | reverse complement strand
GTTCAAACCCTTTTTGATTGGGAATGTTTGGCCCAAAAGATAATTGAAAAAAGGAGTGAATCGTTACGCCTCCCGCATTGATGGCTGCCACACCCGTTGGAGCAACGACGACGATTCGTTTGGGCGAATTGGCTTTGATATTTTTAAGAAACGTAGTTTTCCCAGTTCCAGCTTTACCCGTCAGGAACACATTGGTATTGGTAAAACGAACGTATTGGTCAGCAAGTGCTAGGCGAGAATTTGTTTGAAAAGGTGTTTGCATCACTATTTATTGTTAGATATAGTCCAAATATACAAAACACTAATCAAAAAAATAAAGCCTCTCCCATGTAGTATGGAAAGAGGCTTGGCGGTTGGAAGGGGGAAGTATATGTTTATAGATTTCCTATGGGAAAACTTACGCCAACATTAATACTAATATTGTTGTTGCGTACTGTTGAAAGGGCTGGGCTTTTATATACATCTGATAAACCTGCTGCATAGCGGATATCGAAATTTAACCAAGTTTTTTTGGCAAGTGCATAGTTCAAACCTGCACCCACAGTCACACCATAATCAACACTATTGATGGTCGAACCGTTGGGGTTTACATCGTTACCTCTAGAATCAGCAGCATTTAGCAGAAAATCTACATGAGGGCCAATGAACACTTTAGGTCTAAATGAACCTTGGCTTATGCCATGACCCAAATAGTAAGTAGCAAGTAAGGGTACTTCAATATAATTCAATTTAAGCTTGTCAGTGCTATTTCCTGTATTTGCTCCTAATTGATTGTAGTACACCTGAAGACCAACTCCAAATGACTTTTCAGTACTATAGTTAATAAACGCTCCGAATTTGGCTCCTGTTTTGGTAGAAGAATTGGAAAGATTGTACAGCTCTGAAAAATTTGCTCCTACGATTGGACCAAACGACAAGTTTTGAGCGATAGTTAGCTGGCTTATAAAAGCAAAAGCTACTACAAAGGCAATTTTTTTAATCATGGTACTTTTAATTGGTTTGTTGTTAATACGAAACTTAGGTAGGTTTGTTGATGAAATGTAATACGGCGACTGATGGGATAGTCAGATGACTACGTGTCAGTTGTTACATCATTCTATAGTAGCAAGCGAATTACGACATTTGCGACGTTCAACAAGTCTAATGTTTTGGCTACGAGAAAAAATTCTATGTGCTTTTTCATGGCTTGTATTCGTTAAAAGTGACGTAAATGCTTAATTCATAGAAATTGATTTTTTAATGAATACCTATTGTTTCGATTATTAACATACTGTAATGAACGGTTCTAATATCATACCACCCTTAAAAAAGCGGATTTGAAGACCTAACTGGGGAAAAATATTCCCGTGTTGGGGTGTTGTCTGCCAATAAAAAAGGTGGGATACTCAGTTTTTAACTAAATATCCCACCTTTTTGAGGCTCGTAATATGCTTGTTTACTCCATTACTAAGCTTGGAGCTTGGCGTTTTGCTACTTCAAAAATGCCAAAAAAGACAGTTGAGAATAATACATTACTTAAAAGACTATTTTTTAAGAAAGGTAAAGCCATGGTGTAACATGCTCCTAAGCCTTCCATCGTATGTGCGTACATCGTACCATTTGCCCAAACACCAAAGTTGGATACTAAGAAGAAACCTATAGTTCCCACTAGGTTAGCTAGTAAAAGGTTCGTTACTGTTACCTTTTTCAGTAAAAGAATGCCAGCCGTTACTACTACCGCAAAACCAATGAACACAATGGTTTCGAAACCAAAAGAAAAGCTTGGATAATATTGTTTGTAAAACGTATTATTCAATACCATACTAGATAACCAGATGGATAACATGGGTACTAGATAGGCTAATTTTTTGTTAGCAAAATAAGCTCCTCCAAACAGTGCCATCGCTCCAATAGGAGAAAAGTTTGCCATTGAAGGACTTAAAAATAAAAAGCGACTCAACGTGGCTACTACTACCATTGCCACAACTGTACTTACTCTAAATCTGTTTGTATTTTCCATATCGTTTGTTTACATATTAACAGAATCTCCTCTTTATTCATTGGAAATTCATGCGATTTACTTGTCGTTTTGCGGGTTGACCACGAAAACCACTTATTCTGTTTGCACAAATTTAAGAAGGTTTCAATAATTCGCTGTAATTTTGTAGGTAAATAAACGTCTGAATTCCATTTCGGAACAAATTAGCATGTCAATTTCCTCCAAAAATTTCAAATTAGGGCTTTTAGGTGGCGGTCAATTAGGCCGTATGTTACTTCAAGCTGCTATCGACTTAGATATTCATGTCAAGATTCTTGACCCAGATACAGAAGCTCCTTGCTCAAAGATTGCTCCTGAATTTGTGTGTGGTTCTTTTTTAGACTTTGATACCGTGTACGCTTTCGGACAAGACTGTGAAGTAATCACCATCGAAATCGAAAATGTCAATCTTGATGCCTTGAAAAAGCTACAAGCAGAAGGTAAAAAGGTATTTCCTCAGCCAGAAGTATTAGAATTGATTCAAGATAAACGTATTCAAAAACAATTTTATGCTGATAATGCCATTCCAACGGCAGATTTTGTGTTAACGGATAACATCGAAGCAATCAAAACACACCTTGATTTCTTACCTGCTTTCAATAAATTAGGGAAAGGTGGTTACGATGGCAAGGGTGTTCAACAGCTAAAAACAGCAGCCGATTTGCCTTTGGCTTTTACCGCTCCAAGTTTATTGGAAAAGGCAATTGATTTTGAAAAAGAAATTGCCGTAATTGTGGCTCGCAACGAACACGGAGAAATGAAAACATTCCCGACGGTTGAATGTGTATTCCATCCAGTTCATAACTTGGTTGAGTATTTGTTTGCCCCTGCGGAGGTATCGGAAGCCATTGATCAAGAAGCGAAACGCATTGCTATCGAAACGGCGGCCAAATTGGGTATCGTAGGTTTGTTGGCGGTTGAAATGTTCTTGACCAAAGACGGAAAGATTTTAGTCAACGAAGTAGCTCCAAGAACCCATAATAGTGGACACCATACCATCAGAGCAAACCATACGTCGCAGTTTGAACAGCATTTACGGGCTGTTTTGGGTTTACCTTTGGGTAATACCGCCGCTCATAGTAAAGCCGCCATGGTAAACCTATTGGGTGAAGATGGTTACGAAGGCGATGCTGTTTACACAGGAATGGAAGAAACTCTTGCTGTTTCGGGTGCTTATCCATTTTTATATGGTAAGAAAAAAACAAAGCCTTTCCGTAAAATGGGACATATCACCGTGGTGGATGAGAACTTGGATAGCTTAAAAGAAAAAGTAGCATTAGTAAAAGAAACCTTAAAAGTAATTGCATAATGGTAGGAATTATAATGGGTAGCATCTCTGACTTAAAAGTCATGCAAGAAGCGGCCGACGTTTGTAAAGAATTTGGTGTAGCTTATGAAATCGACATCGTGTCGGCTCACCGTACTCCTTTAAAAATGATTGAATATGCAGAAACCGCTCGTGAACGTGGTATCAAAGTCATCATTGCAGGAGCGGGTGGAGCTGCTCACTTGCCTGGCATGGTGGCTTCGGTAACGACCTTACCTGTAATTGGTGTTCCCGTAAAATCATCTAATTCGATTGATGGTTGGGATTCTG
>JALRIJ010000291.1 GCA_023255485.1 Flectobacillus sp. | reverse complement strand
CAAACGTTCCCAGAAATCGTTGCTCCAGCCCCTGTTGATGCTGTTACACTTGATTTCACATTAGCAGCAGTACGTGGAGTTACTGTGTACGGAGGAGTGAACGCTGTACCTATTCCTGTTTTGTTTCCAGTTACGTTGGTGAATGTACAGTTTTTAACTTGTAATGCAGTTTGACCTCCAACGAGGAAGATAGCATCTTTAGCATTTTCAAACACATCGTTTTCTGCTAAGATATTTGCCTCAAAACCTGCCTGAATACATTTACTTGCAACCGTAGAATTAAATAAGCTGTTGATAACGTGAACACGACCAAATCTAACACGTGGCATACGCTCTACACAACCTTGAGCCCACCAGCAACTAGCAAAAGTCACTCTTAATGTACCACGGTCGCCTGTTGCAGAATCAGAAGAACCAATCAAGTTTGTAAAACGGTGATCGTTAGTTCCCCCAGGACCTCCAGCACGTGGAGCTTTTAAGTATTGAAATTTAGTCCATGAAACAGTTACGTAGTCAGAGGTGTTTTTAATGTCAAAATTACCATCTACCCCGTCTCTGAAATCACAGTGATCTACCCAAACATTTTTACAAGCGTCAACAACCATCAAATCCCAACCATCAGTATCATACGCACCAGGGCCTTCGAAGATTAAGTTTCTGATAAGTAAGTTATTCACACTTTTGATACTCAAAATACCAGAACCATCTTTAGTTTGATCAACAGAAACTAACTTCGCACCTGCTGCTCCGTAGATTGTTTTACCTGATTGATTTTGAAACGCAATACGTCCAGCAGCGGGAATGGTAATTGTTCCAGAAACTTTAACAACTTTCACAGCTGTATTCTGAATAGCAGCTTTCAAGGCAGCGTAAGTAGTTACAACTGTTTCAGCAGAAGTACCACCACCATTAGTCACTCCGTTTTGAGAAGCCCAACCTTGTGCAGAACAAGTTGCTTCTACCTTGGCACTTGAATTTGATTCGCTGGCAGAAATGCCATTGTCGATACTTTTTGAACAGGCAAAAGCTGTCGCCATGGCAGTAATACATACTGCCACTTTAAAGAAGTGTTTTTTCATGAGATTGTTTTTGTTATATAATTTTTTAGTATCTATTGGCAAAAAAAAGAAATAATCACCCCTTTACTAACGCTACTACGCATAAACAACTATCCTCAATGAGTTAGACAATCATTTTTGCATTCAACAAGGTAAGGTGTAATTATTTCTAATTTTTATTCAATTTCTACGTCACAAAGGTATGCTACTTTTTTTTAAGTAGTCAATACACTTATGAATTTTATTTATGCAATCGTTATCGGAGAAGAGTCAAAAAATGGGCATATATAGTTATATTACAACGATTATCATTTAAAAATTGCTCTTATAACACTATATAACACCTTCTATCATGGTCAATTTAGTATAGATAGATGTTACTACATTAAATTCTCCTAGATTTCGTCAATTCTCCTACTTTAGTATATCAGATTCGTGTTTTAACGAAGGAAAAAGCTACTTAAAAAGTATATCTAGCGTCATTACAAACGTATAGAAACACGAAGGGGATTTATCAAAATAATACAATTTTGACAAATCCCCTAGCAAACGTACTTTTCAATACCTTTTAACCGCAGTCAACATCCGTAACAATACGAATTCCTGAAAAACTTTTGTTTAACGAAACGTCTTCAACCTGTTCTGAAATGAACGTTTTTGCTCCTTGTAGGTTTAAGGTTTTCTCCAATTTAATCATGACAGTAAACAAATATTGATTCCGAACTCGTTCTACTAAAGGAGTTTCTGGGCCTAACACTCGCTGAATACTCAGTTTTTCGACTAAGCGTTTAGCTAGTTCAGTAGCTGCTTTTTGGGCAATATCTTGTTCAGTATGTTTAATTGTCAACTGAATTAGACGAGTGAAAGGCGGATATTGAAAGGCTTCTCGCTCTTTTATTTCCTCTTCATAAAGCCCAATGTAATCATTTTGAATGATTTGATGCAAAATAGGTTGCTTCGGATTATTGGTCTGAATCAATACTTTTCCTTGAATATTTCGTCTTCCTGCTCGTCCTGCCACTTGTGTAAGCATCTGAAATGCTCGTTCTGTCGCTCTAAAATCAGGGAAATTAATCATCCGATCGGCATCAAAAATGCACACGAGACTCACTTTTTCAAAATCTAAGCCCTTAGAAACCATCTGAGTACCCACTAATATATCAATCGCTCCGTTTTCAACTTCGTTAATTAAGGTCTGAAAAGCCGTTTTGGTACGAGTAGTATCCAAATCCATCCGAGCAATTTTGGCGGTTGGAAATTGTAGTTGTAACTCCTCCTCAATTTTTTCTGTACCATAACCTCTGGTTCGCAACTTAGTAGAACCACAAGCCTGACAAGTTCGCAGCATGGCTTCGTGATAACCGCAATAATGACAACGTAATTCTTGACCACTGTAATGATAGGTCAAACTGACATCACAATTGGGGCAAGAAACAATCGTATCGCAATCGTCGCACTGAATATAGGGCGAATACCCTCTCCTATTTTGAAAAATAATCGTTTGTTCTTTCTTCTCCGTATTCAAGGCAATGCGGTCGAGCATCAGGGTCGAAAAATCGCCTTTTGTCATTTTCTGCTTTCGAGCCATCTTAATATCAATCAATTCAATATCAGGCAATTGAGCATTCCCAAAGCGTTCTAACATCGACACCAGCCCATAGCGTCCAGTTTTTGCATTGTAGTAACTTTCGATTGATGGCGTAGCAGAACCGAGTAGAACCTTAGCTTTTTGCTTATGCCCAATCACGATAGCCACATCACGGGCATGATAGCGAGGAGCTGGGTCGTATTGTTTGAAAGAGGTTTCATGTTCTTCATCAACAATGATTAAGCCCAAGTTATCGAAAGGCAAAAACACGGCAGAACGCACTCCCACCACAAATTGAAACTTGCCTGTCACCACTCCTTTCCAGACTTCCACCCGTTCATTATCCGAAAAACGAGAATGATAAATACCCATTTTATCCCCAAATACTTTACGAAGACGTACTACAATTTGGGTTGTCAGAGCGATTTCTGGCAATAAATACAAGACTTGAGAGCCACTTTCTAAGGCTTGTTCAATCAATTTGATATAAACTTCGGTCTTTCCACTTCCTGTAATTCCGTGCAATAAAACCGTATCTCTCGTTTGGAAAGAAGTCATAATTTCGTTCAATGCCTTCTGTTGCGAACCCGACAAGATAGGTGTTGGAGCTTCTACAAAATCGACATCCTCCTCAAAACGGCTTACCACTACCTCAAACTGTTCTAATATCCCATTTTTCAACAAGGTACTCAAGGAACTCTCAGACACGCCAGCTTTCACCAAGGCACTTTTTTCTAGCCCTTTGGAGTTTAATTCTGGCGTACGCAACACAGGCACGTAGCGTAAATAATGCAAAATTACTTCCAACTGCTTTTGATTTTTTTCTAAATCTTTTAACAAAGAAGTCAAATACCCTGCATCTTGATAAAAGGCATTTAAGCGTATTTTTTTGAGAATCTTAGGCGTATATTTTTCTTTTACTTCTTCAAAAACAATTACCGCCCGCTTTTGCACCAACGACTTAATGAGGTTATACAC
>JALRIJ010000290.1 GCA_023255485.1 Flectobacillus sp. | reverse complement strand
AGAGGAATGTTTTTAAGGTCACGAGCAGACATACTTACCACCGAACCTGTCATATCTGTTTTCTTTACCACGCCATAACCGTCACTTACAACAGCAACCTCTGCCAGTACGTTGTTATCAGGAGCTAGAGAAATATTGACTTCTGTTTTTCCATCGACAGCAACTTCCTGACTTTTCATCCCTACAAAAGAGAAAACTAAGGTTGCACCTTTAGGAACGCTAATCGAATAGTTTCCTTTTGCATCCGTCGTCGTTCCTTTTGGAGAGCCTTTAATTTTTACCGTTACGCCAGGAAGAGGCTCAGAAGTTTCTGCATCCACGACTTTACCCTTAACAGGATTGTCGATGACTGCTTTAACGGTTTCGCTTTCGATAGCTGTTGTACTGGGAATTTCCTTTCTTTCTTCAAAAGCCAGTGTTGGAGTTAGTACAATCGAATTATGAACAACTTTATATCCGATGTTCAGAGGCGTTAAAAAACGTCCTAATATGTTTTGTAAGCTCTCATTATTAGCCACTAAACTCAGATTAGAGGCTTGTGAAATATTATTTTTAGAGCTAAATACAAAGGGTACACCCGATTCACGTTGTAATTCTTTGAGAACTCCTTTGATATTGGTGTTTTTGACCGAAATAGTTACGGTCTTGCTAAGAACTTCTTGTGCGTGGGCATCTTTGGCATAAGATGTCACCATGAAGGCTATTGCGAATGCAAACTGTAGGACAGTTATCTTCATGATTTTGAAAAATGTTGTCTTAATAAATTGTTTTTCCATAAATTTGCTTTGTACGATTTTGTTTTTGAAATCTACAATTACTCATAAAAATCACTCGGAAATTGATTGGGGTAATTTTGAGCTGAAGTGCTGGTAACACTTCAGCTCTTTTTGTTATATAAATTGGTAGTAAACTTGGGTATTCTTCTCAAAATAATAATTCATTTTACATACATCCTTCACCCATAATGGTAATTTCATTGCCGTCAATCTGGTAATTTACACCTAATGAACTACAGATTATATCTAACATGACAGGTAAACGCTGGTTGTTAAAATTGGCAAACAAGGTACATTTACGAATTGTTGCGTTGGGTGTTCGGATGGTTACGCCATATTCTACTTCCAACTTGCTTAATACTTTATCTAAGCTAACTTCGTCAAAATCAATGGTAATGGGCTCCCACAATTGATGATGCACAACTTTCTCTACCGCAAAATCATGCGTAACCACGGTATTCTCTTCTTTCTTGATAACTACCTGCTGCTGTGGCGTAATAATTACCTGATTTATTCGATCACTGTGATTTGGATCTTGATAATTCACTCGCACTTTACCCGTTACTACTGATACTTCGTACTTGTCTTTTTGGGCAGACGCAACTACGTTAAAACTAGTACCAAGAACTACTACATTTAACCCTTTATTTTTGACATGAAAAGGCTGTTCTTTATTCGGTTTCACATCAAAAAAAGCTTCTCCATCCAAGTAAATATCTCTCGTAGGAGCCTTCTGGGTAATCTTGTACGAAATGGTTGTGGCAGGATTTAACCATACTTTACTCCCATCGGGTAAAGCCAGTTCATAAATCGACTTTTCCGTATTTTTGAAGGTAGTCCACTGTGCTTGTTCAGCAGGAGCAACCTCTTGAAGCGTCACAATTTCATTTTGAACATGTTTCTGGTCTTTTTCTCCCAAAAACCATAGGCCTACAACCAGTATGATCGTAGCGGCCATTCCTACTAGCGACCATTTTCTCCAAGGAATTTCAAATTCCTGAGGTTCTTCTCCTTCCTCTTCATTCAATTCGCTTGTGTTCGATTGAAGCCGAGCCCAAATCTTTTCTTCTATATCGGTTAGCTCTTCTTCTGAATCTGTATTACCATCATCAAAAGCATTGTACCACTTCAATAATTTATCTAATTCTTCGGGAGTATATTTTTGTTTGAGCGATTTAATTATGTCATCATCGCCTCTTAACTCATTGAGGTTCATATATGTTAATATTTATTATCAGTAAAATACCATTTACCCCACACACAAGATGTCGGTTCATAAATGTTTATCCACTATTACAATGTAATTTTTTTAGTAATTATTTTTCTAAAAAGAAGAAAAGGAGAGGAAATAGGGCGTTAGGGCTAATATATTCGGCCATGCGGGACTTTAATAAACGTAATGCTTTGGCAATATGATTCTCTACGGTATTTTCAGAAATACCTAATTGAAGGGCAATCTCTTTCTGAGAAAGACCACTTCTACTCAACATAAATACTTCTCTGCATTTTTCGGGTAAATACACGAGATTTTCTTGAAATAAATTCATGGCATCCGAATACAAAATATGTTCTTCGGTGACGTTAGATACAGGAGGCGTAAACGATTGATAGTCCAGAAAATTTTGCTTCACTGTTTGATGGTCTAATTCATCTAATACTCGATATTTGATACTACGCATCAAATAATTTGGAAGTGATTCTATTTTCACCTTATGACGATTTACCCACAAGTTCAAAAATAAATCATGCACAATGTCTTCCGTTTGTTGCAAATCATACAAACGGCGTTTAGCTTGACTGTATAATTTCTGAAAATAACGTCTGTAAATTTCTTCAAACGCTACCTCACTATCTTCTACCAAAAGAAGTAGCAGTTCTTCGTCACTAGAAGCTTTAAGTGGCCTATACATAAGAAAATTACTAGTTTATAATGAAAAAATTATTCAATACCAAAGTAGAAACATATAATATGAATATACAAATATTACTTTGCATATTTCAATGCAATCGTTATCGGGAACGTTATCATGACAGAGCAGAACAGTTAAGGTAATCATTTGTTTCAGCCAAAGAATCCCTTACTTTGCATCTTTATTTCCTTAATTCGATTCGTATGCAACATTCTTTTGGGCAGTTGACCTATTGCAGTAACATTCATTCAGGCGAAGAATGGCAACAGCATTTTTCTATTTTACAGGAAAATATCCCTAGCATCAAACAAGCTGTTTGCCCCAACAGCCGCTTTGGGATTGGCCTCCGCCTTGCTAACCAAGCAAGTATTGATTTGGGGGATGAAAACGTATTTTCAGTCTTTCAACAATGGCTACAGGCTACCAACTGTTATGTATTTACGATGAACGGCTTCCCTTATGGAGGCTTTCACGATACGGTTGTGAAAGACCAAGTACATGCTCCTGACTGGACAACAGAGGAACGACTTTCCTATACCATCCGACTGTTTCACTTACTTGCGAAGCTACTTCCCGAAGAGCTAGTAGAAGGAGGTATTTCAACCTCTCCCCTATCTTATCGCTTTTGGTGGAACTCGCCTGAAAGTTTGCAAGAAGCCATCGCTATATCAACCAACAATATGCTCAAAGTAGTGGACGAGTTGGTAGCGATTCGTGCAACAACAGGAAAAATCTTACACTTGGACATTGAACCCGAACCAGATGGTATTTTTGACAATGGAACAGATTTTATCGAATGGTATGTTAACGTACTAAGACCCGCAGCGATTCAACACTTTGCCCTTCAAGGCATTAAAGAAGACGAAGCATTGGAAATTATCACAACGCATATTCAATTATGTTATGACATTTGCCATTTTGCCGTAAGTTTTGAAGAC
>JALRIJ010000028.1 GCA_023255485.1 Flectobacillus sp. | reverse complement strand
CTTCAATTTGCTTAAATATATTTTGGGTTGACGTTTCCGTGAGGATATAACAATTATCGCTTTTATGTTCCAAACGTTCTGCTCGCATTTTGATTTGCTGTTCGGATTCTTCTCCCGAAACATACAACACCTTATGCTGATTGAGCGTCAGTGCGATTTGTAACATCAAAGTTGATTTACCAATACCGGGTTCACCCCCAATTAATATCAATGAACCCAAGACAATACCCCCGCCCAAGACACGGTTTAATTCAGCATCGTTGGTCACAATACGAGGTTGTTCCTGAAAGTCAATTTCTTGAATAGCACGAGGTTTTGCTGCTACTTTTAGCGAGGTACTCACCTTCCAAGAGCCTTTTACGGGTTCATCTTTTTGTAATACTTCTTCTACAAACGTATTCCACTCGCCACAAGCAGAGCAACGCCCCATCCATTTGGCTGCCTGATAGCCACAACTCTGACAGAAGAAAGAGGTTTTTGTTTTTGCCATAATATGCTAATATCAAGATTATGATTGAACGGTAAAGATACACCTGTTTTTGAGAAAATGGGTAGGGAGAGGAGGTAGATACTTGTTTTAGAAAATAGCGATGTTCCATCAAGCCTCAACGAGGCGACATCATCTAGCGATGTAGGTTTTGATGTATATATTTAAGGATGTATCTTCGTTCCAGATATGTATTGAGCTAAATATCCCACACACTCTTTAATCGCTAAATATCTATGAAAATTTTACTACTCTCATTATTAGTGGCGTTATCTGCTTGTGGCAATAAAAAAGAAGAGAAACAAATTGAGGAAAAGCCTCCTGTTAGACAGTTACCTCTAAAAGTACGACACCCTGATTTGTATTCATTTTCATGTGAGCTTGTGTCAGAAAAAGAGTATTTAATACAAGAAAGTAAGTATCACGGAAATTTTAAGGAAAATAGACCATTCAATTTGAAGCGTTTTACTAAAGGTGACACTTTATTTATCTCCTTTAATCTCTTTACTGTCAATTGTTGTTATCAAGGAAATATACAGCCTAATGCCACGTCTATCAGATTATTAATGGATGTTTTTGTGAAGAAAATGATACTCAAAGCCTTTCTCTTGAACTTTTACATATTGAGTATAAACTCAAGAATAGAGTATCTTTCCAAAATAAGAACGTAATTTATGAGTATAATGAAAAGGTGATGTTATAGTGAGTTATAATATCGTCTAAATAGATTAAGGAAGAGGAAGGCTTATCGAGCTTAGTTTTGATAAGCCTTCCCTGTTTATTAAATCCCCGCAACAATCTCTGCTACACGGTCTATTTCATCGAATGTATTGTAGTAGTGGGGCGAAAAGCGAATAGCCCAATCTACTTGTTTTTTGGTAAAGTCGATAATCGCATAATTTTTAAGACTTACGGCAAAATTGACCTTGTTGTTTTTCAGATGGTTAACCACTTCTTCTAACTTTTTATCGGTTAAACGAAAGGTGATAATATTACATAATTTAGAGCCTTTATCTAATAATTCAAGCGAAGGAATGAGGGCTAAATTACTCCGAAGTTTGCTTGCTAATTCCTGATTTCGAGCTTCAATGTTTTTGATACCAATGGTATTGACATAACGAATGGCCTCAGCAAGCCCTAGGAGCGAAGCCGAAATTTCCTGTGATTCAAAACGTTTGGCACTTGCTTGAATCGTGTATTCATCAAAGCCTGTCCAAGTTGCCCCTTTTCTATCAATAAATAAGGGTTCTAAATTGGCTGCTAAGGCTTTGTCCGAAACATACAAAAAGCCCGTTGCTCTTGGACCTCTCAAAAACTTTCTACCTGTCGCATTCAGAAAATCACACTGAATGGCTTGTACATCCACGAGCATTTGTCCTACCGACTGGCAAGCGTCTAACAAATACCAAACGTCGTATTTCGCACACAGTTTGCCTACCTCTTCGGCTTGCTGTACAAGTCCCGAATTGGTTGGTACGTGCGTAATGGCCACTAAAACAGGTTTTTTACGAAGAATCAAATCTTCAAAATCTGCCAAATCAAGCTCGCCAGAAGGTAAATTGCTCGCTCGTACAATCTCAATTTGAAAGCGTTTTTGGAGCGAAAGAAAGGCAAGCTGATTCGAGATATAATCGTCATCCGAAGTCAAAATACAATCTCCAGCCCTAAATGGAATAGCTGATAACGCCTTGTTATACGCATCCGTAGCACTGTATGCGTAGGCGATGTTATGAGGTAGGCAGTTCAGTAGGGTCGCCATCTCGGTATAAAACAGACTAATATCAGTAGCTTTTAATGCCTCTAGTTCATAACCACCCATTAATTCTTCTTGTGCCTGATAATCAAGCATTATTTGTGTGACTGATTTCGGAGGAAGAGCAGCACCAGCACTATTCAAGAAAAGTTTATCTTCACAACCCAGTGTGTCTAATCTAATTTGTTCGATGTTCATTTTTAGTTGTATTGATGAGGTTTATTGGGCATCATGAGACACCGATTGTACGTATTTCTGTCGAAAATAATACAAAAAGTGATTAATCGGATACATTCAATAGGAATATAAGCGTTATCTTGCTGTGTCACTAATTACCTCAGGTACTTCAATCATGAACATCAAAATAACATGAGGTAAACATAACCAATCAAATACATTATGAAAAAGACCGTAATCTTATTTGTAGCCATGTTTGCTTTATCAGTAGCGAATTTAAAGGCTCAATCATTCCGACTAGGACTCAAGGGGGGAATTAACTTTGCCCAATTAAAAACAGAAGGTTCACTTGCCAATATTTATGAGCAAAGTACCGCTACTAAAACGGGTTATGTAGGGGGACTTTACATGCGTTTTGGAGAGAAAGTATTTATTCAGCCAGAGCTATTGTTTTCGGCAAAAGGAGGAAAAATCAATGCCTTACAACCCGTAGGAGGAACTTCGTCAAAAACATTTGACATTGATTATACAAGCATTGATGTACCCGTATTATTAGGGTTCAAAGTAGGTCCTATCCGATTGAATGCAGGCCCTGTTGCTTCGTTTAAAGTATCTCAGAGTATCGATGAAGATTTGAAAACATATTCAAGTAATGTATCAGAATCATTTAAAAATGCTGCTTATGGTTATCAGGCAGGTGTAGGACTTGACATAGGAGCATTTTCGGTGGATCTTCGTTATGAAGGGAGTATCTCAGAAGTGTCCGCTATTTCGGATTTAACCAAAAATGTGAATGCTTCTCAAAAAGGTAATTTATGGCAACTGACAGCAGGTCTTCGCTTATTCTAGCACAACAAAAAAGCTTCTCGAATTTCGAGAAGCTTTTTATATCACCTAACCACTAAAATAGTTCTTTTTCAGGATACCCAAATACCTGTATATCATTAGACTAGTTTGCCTTCAAGTAGTTTAATACTTCTTTCTGAAAACTAGTTTTTCTTCTTCTCGAAATCTCTACTCGCTGTCCCGTTCGGAGTATCACAAATAGCTCTCCTTTGGTTTCAATGCTTGATAAATAGCGTAAATTAATTAAAAATGATTTATGAACTCTTGAAAAACCATTTTCTAGTAAGGTTTCTTCGAATTCTTTCATTGTCTTAGAAACCAAAATTTTTTCCCCATTATTTAGGTGGATAAAAGTGTAATTGCTAAGTCCTTCCAGCATTACAATATCACTAGTGGAAATATTATTACGTTTTCGGTTTACATAAATCTTTGTTGTAGCACAATTACGGTTGCTAAAGTTATGAAATAAACCAGTCGTAAGTTGTCCTGTATTACTAGGTGATAAGTTTTTCATGGCAGTGTTAGTTTATGGTAAGTCCTCTATTTTATTATTACCTATACGGGAAATAACATCTGTTGGTTTCATCCGTAGCAGTATTTTTTACTTTTCGACAATACAAAGTAACAAGCTCAACCTGTTTTTTTTTAGCGTAGAATTACGCCATTAGGGAAAAAACCGTATTTCTACGGGGTGACTTTAGCGAATTTCTTCCGTGTGTGATTTCTTTTATGATTCTTAAAATTTCGTCTCTTTTTGTTTATCAAATCCTTTATCGGTAATTTTGTGAATTAACAAAAGCTGTTATACCCCAGCTCTATGTGTTAGTCGTTATCAGTGAGTTAGATAAGGGCGAATATCGAGAGCTATTCACCAGCATTAATTAAGCAAATAAAAAAATGCTTTCAGAACAAGAACAACTACGTCGCCAGAAGCGAGAAGATTTGATGAAATTGGGTATCGACCCATATCCAGCTCCAACGTTTGAAGTAAACGTAACGGCTGCCGACATTCAACAAAACTACGAGAATAATAAGATTGACTATAAGAACGTATCTATTGCAGGACGTTTAATGAGCTTCCGTATTATGGGAAGTGCCTCATTTGCTGAGTTGCAAGATGCTACAGGACGTATCCAATTGTATTTTCGTCGTGATGACCTTTGCCCTGGCGAAGACAAAACGCTTTATAATACCGTATTTAAGAAGTTATTAGATATTGGCGACATCGTGGGGGTAAACGGTTACGTTTTTACTACTCAAACAGGTGAAGTGTCGATTCATGTTACTGAATTTAAGATATTAAATAAATCGTTACGCCCTCTTCCAGTAGTAAAACGAGATGATGATGGAAACGTTTATGATGGCTTAACTGATCCAGAAATTCGCTACCGTCAGCGTTATGTGGACTTAATCGTGAACCCACAGGTCAAGGATATTTTCTTGAAACGTTCTCGTATTATTACTACGATGCGTTCGTTCTTTGATTCGAAAGGATGGTTGGAAGTGGAGACTCCTATTTTACAGCCTATCCATGGTGGAGCATCGGCACGTCCGTTTAAAACGCACCACAATAGCTTGGACATTCCTTTATATATGCGTATTGCCAACGAATTGTACTTGAAACGCCTGATTGTTGGTGGTTTCGACGGAGTATATGAATTTGGTAAAATGTTCCGTAACGAAGGAATGGACAGAACCCACAACCCTGAGTTTACGTCGGTTGAATTGTATGTTGCTTACAAAGACTACAATTGGATGATGGATACGACAGAACGTATTTTTGAAGGCGTAGCCTTGGCAACCAATGGTCAGTCGAACGTGACAGTGGGCGAAAATGTCATTGAGTTTGCTGGCCCTTACGAACGTTTGACAATTGCTGGAGCTATCGAAAAATACACAGGAATCAATGTAGAAGGAATGGACGAGGCAACTTTGCGTGAGCATTGTAAATCGTTCGGTATCGAAGTGGATGAAACCATGGGAGCTGGTAAATTGATTGACGAATTGTTTGGTGAAAAAGTAGAAGCAAACTTAATTCAGCCAACGTTCATTACGGATTATCCAGTAGAAATGTCTCCTTTGACCAAGAAACACCGTAGCAAAGCAGGTTTGGTAGAACGTTTTGAATTGTTTGTGAACGGAAAAGAGATTGCCAATGCTTATACCGAGTTGAACGACCCTATTGATCAACGTGAACGTTTTGAAGAACAGTTGAAGTTGGCAGAACGTGGTGACGATGAAGCGATGGCAATGGACGAAGATTTCTTACGTTCGTTAGAATATGGGATGCCTCCAACAGCAGGTATTGGTATTGGTATCGACCGTTTGACGATGTTAATGACCAATCAGACGACGATTCAAGAAGTGTTGTTCTTCCCTCAGATGCGTCCAGAGAAGAAAGCAGAGGTAGCCACTAACGAAGAATACGAAGCTTTAGGTGTTCCAACAGCATGGATTCCAGTATTACAAAAAATGGGCTTCATGACTATCGCAGCCTTGAAAGAAGCAAATCCAAACAAAGTGTTCAACGATTTGGGTGGTATGCGTAAAAAGTTAAAATTAGATTTAACGATTCCTTCAAAAGACGAAGTCTTGAAATGGTTTGAATAATTGTTATAGTCATTAATAAAAAAGGAGTCCTCAGCAAATAACTGAGGACTCCTTTTTTATATATTAAACAACGTGATATTCGACTTCGTGAGCTTCCCATTGTGAAGGAATTTCTAATTTAGAAATCATACGGTGAATGACATCAGTAGGAACTACCGCTTGTCTGTTTTTATTTTGCTGTAACAAACTTCGGTAAGGAACTTCTAAATACACAATTTTTATGGATGCTTTATACGTGCTAAAAAGTTGAATTAGTTGCATCCGCATTGATTGTGTAATATTCGTGGCATTCCAGATAAAGGGAATTTTTTTATGAAGTAGTTCTTTGGCAAGCTTTTTGGCATACTGGACCACTTGTCCATTTCCTTTTTTATCTGTTGGACTAATTTGTAATTCCGTTCGAATAGCATCCAGACTAATTACGTTCATATTAGGGTAGTACTTTTGTATAAAAGTATCTTTCCCTGCTCCTGCGATACCAGCCATCAAGATTACCGTTGTTTGCGTATCATCGAAAAGCAGTGTATCTGTATAATAATCAGATTGTTGAAAATAAGAAAACCTACAAAAATTAGAAGCAAAGAGCTTCGGATGTTCCCAGCAAGTTAATTCTTGACAAAACGCCTCAAATAAATCAATTTTATAGAGTAACTCCTGTTTATCCTTGCACTGTCTTCCCAGAACATCTGCTCGGGCAAGCATCGTAAGCATTTGCATATTTACTTCAAGACTTGCCTTAATTAGAGTTTGTTCTGGATTTTCTTTTTCAAAAATCCATAAAGGTAATCCATGATACCTCACTAATTTGGCTATTTGTTCTCGTATCTCAAAAGGAGTCGGGTAATTACAGTAGAGTAATTCTCGAACAGTCTTTTCTCCTTTTTTTGCATGTCCAGCCGATGTAATTCGGCCATCTGCTTCGATAATCGTGGTTGTTCGTTTCTCAATATCGTGCATCAAGGCTGCAGTCCAAAGTATCTCCTGTTGTTGAGGGTCAAGTTGTTGATATTCTCTTAGTTCTAAAAGGCTGTTTAATACCATTTGAGTATGGGTTGCGACATCGCCTTCAGCATGGAATATGGGGTCTTGAGGAACACCGTGCATATCGTGAACCCAGTCGAACGTTTGCTTTAGGTATTCCCATTGTTTATTTTCCGTGAATTGCCACATGAGCTTTTTTCCAGTTTTTAGTCCAATGTTCGTCAGTTGTCACGTGTCCTTTACGGACAAATTTGAACACATTTTGTTTAAAGTTAGATGTCAAAAATTCTTGACTATTTCGGGTAACAATACCTTCCTTTGAGCAAGGTGTTCCAGTGCTATGTTCTATAGAACCGAATACACTAGAGGTTTGCGAGAGTGATATTACTTCCTTTTCGAGTGAAATAGCCGTGTACTCTTTCACTAATCCTTGTTTTATTACAGGAACAGTCGGGAAATCTAATAGCGTTGCATAGCATTGTACTTCATCCCAACTTAGCCAACAATCAAGATAGCGAATTGCAAAAATGAAAAATGTATCTTCAAGATTTTGATACTCAATAGAATGAACAGCATATAAGTTTTCCCCGAAGATTTCTAAATCTCCTAAGTCATGTTTGATTAACTCCCAACGTTGTCGAAGCGATTGAGTCCATGGAGAAACAGTTGGGCTGGCATGAGAGCGTGCAAATACTCCGTATTTAGAGAGGCAATTGTTTTCCCCATCTAATTTCTCAGTATGTACAATTTGCTCGATTTGCTGTATATCTTCCCAATAGTTAAGATGAATACGATCATCCGAACTCGCTCCAAGTGAAAATGGGTAATGATAAGTACGGTTGTACTTTTGAGAAAGTGCCATGTTTTAAGTTTTGTAAAGTCAATATAAAACCACTTGCTATTTTTAAGAATAGCAATAGAGAAGGTAAACTATTGATTTACAGCATTACATGGCATTAGAAGAGTTTTAAAATGTACACAAAGGTAATGAGAATAAATAGAATAGTAAATACGTAGGACTATAAAACGACAAAACCCTTAGCCCGCAGGCTAAGGGTCTCAAGAACGTTCAATAAGATTGATCTTGTAATTTAGAATTCTATATAGAGAAAGATAAAAATCTGAAATATCAAAAGTTTATAAATCCAAATTGTGAATTCTCAAATTCACATAATTAGATTTTTCTTACGTTAACAGCGTTCAAACCACGTTTTCCTTCAGTTACTTCGAAAGAAACGTTGTCGTTTTCACGAATCACAGATGCGATTAATCCTGTAACGTGTACGAAGATTTCTTCGTTTGAATTGTCATCAACGATAAATCCAAAACCTTTAGATTCGTTGAAAAATTTAACTTTACCAGTTTGCATAAAAAAAAATAAAAAATTATAAATAAAAAATAAAAAATGCGGTGAATTAACGACTACTCGTTATTACTTAAAATTGCAAACTGTTGTAAAGTTTTATGGAGATTACGAAATTTGAACTTCAAATAAGATAAAAAAAACTCCCAGCCCGATTGACTGGGAGTTTTTCTCTAAGACTATATGGTATTGAATAGTTTGTTTTCGTGTACGCTACACCATAACAACAAGTACCAAATATTATAATTTCTGCACATCAATGGCGTTTAAGCCTTTCTTTCCTTCTTTAGTCTCGAATGAAACTCTGTCATTTTCACGGATAGTTACTTGAGCTCCTAATCCAGAAACGTGAACAAAAATTTCTGTTTTTGATGAATCATCGACGATAAATCCAAATCCTTTACTTTCGTTAAAGAATTTTACTGTACCTGTTTGCATGGTTGTAATAAAAAATAAATAGTAAAAAAATGATAAATGAGTCGATATGATTCGACTTTAAAATAGTTGTACGATCAGTAAGTTTTAAAAGTTTTAACGAGTTAGAAATCAAATGATACAAACGCTAAATGCAATCGAAACTATATGAAAACCTACACCACTATCCCTCTTTATCTTACATTCTCAAACTATTCTGCATCAAATGTAGGTATAATTTTATACAATCCTATTCTTTTAAGATTATTTTTTTTCGATTTAAGTATTACTACTTTACCCCCTTAGGCGATTATACTATTTTGTTTTATTGATTGATTGACAAGCATTTGGCACCAGAGATACGCATTTCAGTATAGATGCGATTTGGAAAGGAAAATGAGTGATGATGCTTAAAACCTAGCTTGAAGGGCTTTGAACACGATACTGACTCGTGGTTGTTTGACATAGGAAAGACTTCATTTATTCTGTGTAACTTTGTCTCTGAAACAAATGAAGGAAGATTTTCCTGTGATTCGTAATTTATTTTGAAACAAAATAGCCATGCAAACAAATTATTACTTTCTCCGTCAACTTTCCAGTCAACTTGCTCAAGAGGTGGTAGGGCTTCATCTGGTGGAATGTTTTTCCCAAGAAAAAGACGAGTTGGTGATGGGCTTTTGTTCGGAAGGTAAGCAGTGGAAGCAACCTCGTGAATTCTATATCAAAGCAGTATTACATCCTGACTTTGCATGCCTTAATTTTCCAACAGATTTTAGAAGGGCAGGACGTAATTCGGTAGATTTATTCAAAGAGTTAATGGACTTGAAAGTACTTTCTGTCCGTCAATTTTTGAATGAACGTGCCTTTGCAATGTATTTTGAGCAAGATTTTGTGTTATTATTCAAAATGTATGGCAACCGCTCTAACATTATTTTATTACAAGAGAATGAAGTCTTAGACTTATTTCATAATAAATTGGTGGTAGATAATAACATTGATTTAACTACGTTAGACCGTCCTCTTGACCAGTCCTTTGAGGCTTTTGAGGCTTCATCTGGAGACCTGTATGCCTTGTTTCCTACTTTTGGCAAAGAGATAGGCAACTATTTAAAGTCGCAGGAACGGGTAGGAGACGATTTGACAACTAAATGGGCTCGTATTACAGCAGTCTTAAGTCAATTAGAAAATCCAGCTCGCTATTTTATCAAAACGCTTAATTTTCAACCTGTACTATCGTTGATTGAAACAACGGCGGAGGTCGTACAAGAAATGACTTCGCCCATTGAGGCAAGTAATGCTCTTTACTATGCTTCCATGAAAATCAATGTGTTTGACAAAGAAGCGGCTACCGTTGTTAAGAGTTTACAAAAACAACAACAACGAACACAAACTTATATCGATAAATGCTATCAGCAGTTGGGAGGCTTAGAGGATGAAGTAAAGCACGACGAAATCGCTAATATTATTATGGCTAATCTACATGCTATTCCTGAGCGTTCAGAAGTAGTTGAGTTGTATGATTTCTATCGAGATAGACCTATTAAAATTCGCCTAAAATCGGATTATACACCACAAAAAAATGCCGAGAATTATTATCGAAAGTCCAAAAATGAAAAAATAGAAATTCAGAAGTTGATGGAGAACATCTCTATCAAAGAAGAGTTTTTGGCAGATATTTCTCAGCATATTCAGGCTATAGAGAAGATTACCACGTTAAAAGAATTACGAAAGTATCTGAAAGCTAACTTGTTAGAACCATCGCAAAAAGAAGTATTGACCGTTCAAGACCTGTTTAAATATGTAGTCTATCAAGGTTGGGAAATTCTGATTGGTAAGAATGCCAAGAATAACGATTTATTGACACAGCGTTATGCTCGTAAAGAAGATTTATGGTTACATGCTCGAGACGTATCGGGTTCACATGTAATTATTCGTCGTCAGGCAGGGAAAAAATATCCTGTTCCTGTGATTGAAAAAGCAGCAGCATTGGCGGCGTATCATTCTAAACGCCGTACAGACACGCTTTGTCCTGTGATTGTTACCCCTAAAAAATACGTTCGCAAAACTCGAGATTTATTAGAAGGCCAAGTGATTATTGATAAAGAAGAAGTGATTATGATAGAACCGAGTTTGTAGTGGTTAATGAGTAATGTTTAATTTTTAATGGTTAATGCGTGATGATGTGTTGTTGAAACTTTATCATTACGAATCGCTCATTAAACATTACGCATTCATCATTAAAACATTACGCATTAATTACTTTTCTTTCTTAACAACGAAAAGCCTGCGATGAATACCCAAATGACGTTTACCAATGCCGAAGGATAGGCTTTATGGTGATAAGTATTAACTACGAAGAAAAGCCCGCCAATCATATTTGCTAGTTGATAGTACATCGAACTCGCTTTTATTTTCCCCAAAGAATTAAGCCCAAAAGCCCCTACAATTAAGACTGAACCTATCCAGCCTAGTGTTTCGATAATGTAATCTATAATGTCCAAAATACTTGAATTAAGTTGATGAGGGGCAAAGGTAGGGGAATTTCTGTTGTAGAATATTGCTCAAAAGCTTAAATATCCTAGTTTCCTACCAAAAAACACTATTTTTGTAGCATTCTAAAACAAAAAATAAATAAAAATGCTACCAGAATTTAAGAACATCAAAGAATTGGTGCTGCAAGTCTATATTGTCACCAAATCGGCTTCGTCGGCAATTTGCAAGGTTGTCAAGGTATTGGATAATACAGGAAAATACAGAGAGCCGCATCCTAATGAATTTCCGAATGAAAATACAATATTCGTAAACGGATACGGGGTAATGAACACTTTTTATAAAGGGGTGACTAACCCTATTTTTAAAGTGCCTAATTTGCGAGATGATTTATTTATTTTAAACAAAGATTTCAACAGCCAAATAGAAGACGTTGCCAAGTCAAACTACATTGTATCAAAATACATGACTTTTGTGGCTCGGATAAATTTTCAGTATTTACCTCAAATTATCGCTATTCCTAATTTTACACCTTATTCACCTAATAATTGGAGTTTATACCACGAATCTTTTCCAAGAGAAAACCAAGCTTTTTTTATTGAATCGTCTAAAAATCAATCACTTTATGGTCCATTTGTCTATCAAAGTGTCTCGGGTTTATTACAGGCTGTTGATTATGGAAATATCTCTAATACAGGAACGGATATAACGGCTGTAGAAGAAAAAGAGCTACTGGCAATCGGAATGGATATTCTTTCAGAAGATTTTCTTGAAGAAAATGACGGCTTTATTTTTGAATATAAAATGGAGGACGACACCTTTAAGAGTATTGAGATAGAGGGAAAACGATTTGTCCAAAAGTTGTCTAAAGTACGAGATAAACATTATTACGGAAGTCAAGAAGAACTGGAATTTTCGGTTAAAAAACGTCTTTCAGGTATTCGTAAAGCTGATTATGATTTGTTAGAAAAATTTCTGGCAGCCAAAGAAAATACGTTACGCTTTGAAAGTGATATTAATATTATTAAAAAGATAGAAGCCTATTTTGGTAATATTTCGCTTACCTCCGACTACTATAAAAACGAATTACCTCGCATTTTACACACCTTCTTGAAAGAAACGCATACGGGGCGTTCGCTCCTATTACAATTTTTACAAGAAAATGAAGAAGGAAAACAGCTATTAGAAGGTGTTGCTCAGGTTGACCCAGAGGAGAACGAAGCCATCAAACAAAAAATAGGAGAACTAGAAAGTGTTAAAGCAGAGTTGACAGCAAAGCTACAAGAGCAGGAAGAAAATTTGGCTCGTTTGGTACAGAGTAATGCGACATCTAAACTAGATTTAGGCTTTGATACGGACGACGATAAATCATTTTTCTTGGAGCATAAAGCAGAGATAGGGAAAATTGTCAAAGATTTAAAGGAGAAATTACGACTTGAAATTGACTTAGAAAAGCAAGTTGAACGCCTAGAAACACTCAAAAAGGAAAAGACGGTCATCATTGAGTCTATCGAAAAACATTTGAATGGCTTTAAAAGCACTGCTGATATTACGGCTGCACTGTTGGCTTTCCAGACGACTAGTGACATTATTAGTGGCCAGTATGATAAAAAAGTGAAATCATTGGCTCGCCCAACCTCGTTAGTACTTCCTAAAGCAAATAAGCAGGAAATTTCTTTTAACGAGTATCGTGAGGAGGTTAGTAATAATCTCAAAAAACTGGGTAGAGACATTGATGAAATTACGCTGAGTAATTATTTGGTGACGTTTGACAGAAATTTCTTAACCGTGTTTTTAGGCTATCCAGGAACAGGTAAAACATCCTTGGTAGAACGACTTGCCAAGGCGACAGGTTTGTATCATAAGGACGAAAAAAATAGTCGATTTAAGAAAATAGCCGTAGAAAAAGGCTGGAATTCAACCCGTGATTTATTAGGCTTTTATAACTCCATCACGAACCAATGGGTCGATTCCAAAACGGGTTTATTGCAAGTGTTAGAGCAAGTCAATTTTGAAGCTAATACACCTGCACCTCCTTATTGGGTACTGTTAGATGAAGCCAATTTGAGTCCGATTGAAAATTATTGGGCAAACTTTAATACTATTGCTGATAGCGATTACGACAAGAAAATTGTAACCGAAGATGGCCGTGCTTTCCAATGGGCTAATGATAAACTACGTTTTATTGCCACCCTCAATTTTGACCATACAACAGAGTCACTTTCGCCACGTTTGGTGAGTCGTGCGGCTGTGATTAAACTAGAACCTACCAAAAGCTTTTTCCCTGAATCTGACTTTAGCTTGCTGAGTGCTCCTATGGCGAATAAAGTGATTTTTGAAGCAATTTCAGAAAAACCAATTCGTCAACGCTTGAGTAAATTGAGTGATATTTTAAGCGATAATGACCGAAAATTTGGTACGCCTATTTTCTTGAGTCATCGTAAAATTAATGCTATTTTGGATCATTTTAATCACTTAGCCCCTGTCATTAACGACGATGCTAAAGCCTTAGATTTTGCGATTGCTCAGCACTTATTACCGATGATTTTTGCTCAAGGAAAACCATTTGAACGTCGTTTGGAAGAGTTACGTAAAAACTTAGATGGTTTAGATAGTTCGCAAGAGGAGGTAGAACATATTTTGAATAAAGGTTCTGATTATCATGTATATAGCTTTTTTAATTTATAGGCTATGGAATCTCAAATCTTATTGCTACGACGAGATGGAAGCCACGAACGGCTTTCCAACTTGTCCAAAATCGAAATCAATGAACTTGATTTTGTGGCATTTCTATTGGCATCTCCCACGTTGATTGATGCGGGCTTACACCGTGTTTTTCTAGGGGATTTTGGTTGTGTTATCAGTTATTTGGGGAGTGTCGGAAAAGAGTATTTATACCGCATTGATGTAGAAGGCATTAACCTGCAAAACACCCAATATGCTAGTAATTATTTAGATAATATATCTTTCACTATCAATGGTTTAGCCATTGGACGAATCAAGCTTGCTCGTATTTTTTCCTTGAATGTGGGCGAGTGTGTTTTTCGTTTGGTTCATGCTTTAAAGGATGAAACCTTGGCCGTTGTGGAGATTGTTCCAGACAAATTGACGACTTCGGAAGTAGAGCAGATTTGCGAAGAATTGATGCAACGGCAGTTCTTATTCTTTAACAATCGCTTGGGGCTTACTCGCTTGGCAACTAGTAACGAGGAGGCCAAACATCATATTTCGGTTTTGGAACTATTGACTATTTTAAAAGATAAACTCAGCGAAATTGATGCGATTAAGTTGGCCTTTGTCTTTCATAAATTTGAAAAAATAGAACGAGAAGACATCGTAAAAGAATGGACGGATGCGTCTTCGTTGTCTGAAGGCTTTGATCGTTGGATAGGGCAACATACGCATTATTCGCATCCAACCCTGATGAACGATCCTAATAAGTTATACATTGCTTATAAGCCTGTTCGATTTACCCATGGGCTTTATGAAGTCAATACGACATCGACGGATGTAGTAGAAAATCGCTTGGTGCATCACTTGTTAGATATGCTGTTAGTCTATCTGAATCGTTTGGACGAAGCCTTAACTAAAGAGCAAAAACGCTTATCACAAGATTTTGAAGGGAAGTTTGTAAAAGCATACCATGAATATTCTCAGAAAAAATTGAAAGAATGCCATGGTCTTTTGGTTGATTTATGTCTTTTCTTTACTAAACACATTCCTGTACGGAAGGTGAGCAATTTTGCGATGCCTTCTATCGAGCGAATGTTGACTCGGGTGCATTATGCCAAGGTCTGGGAGTTTAATCTACTGGTCAATGAATTACTGAGTACAACACATACCTATGGCAATTTATCCAAGGTGTTAAAAATAAGTAATTTATCGGTTTTGTATGAGCAGTACTGTTTCCTAGAACTGGTCAATATGCTGGAAGAGGTTTTTGAAACAACGATGGTTTTTAGTGAAAACCTCAAGAAAGCGTCCAACACCGATGAACAACTTGTTGTGTATTACGAACGTCAGGATTTGTTTCAGCGGATTGCTCGTGGGAGTGACAAGGCCTATTGTCCTGATTTTGTCATTTCTTTTAAAGAAAAGGATACGGATAAGCATTACGTCTTGATTCTGGATGCTAAATACAAACGAGAACGCAGTATTGAAGAAAACGACCTTGCTCAATTGACCTTGAAGTATTTACATGGCATGAGACCCAAGGATGCTAACACCGTGGTGATGGGCTTATTCTTGTTATTTCCTAAGACAGAACAGCAAGATGACGTATTAGGCTATTACCAGAAAGATGAATTTGTACAGGGGCAACCTTCCTTTCCGTTGATTGGTTGGGTGAGCCTTTTTCCGAAAAGGAATGCGGCTTTACGCACCTTGATTCAGGATATAAAGCATATTGTCGCTTCATTAGGTTAAATTGCAGTAAAATAATAGTATTTTATACAGAAATGTTTTAATTAATTCTGAATTAATACTATTTTTGTCGAGATTAGTTAGTACTGTATAGAACAGTTGCCTTGTGCAATCGTTTGAGCATCGTACTAGGCTAAAAATAGGTACTTTTTTATCTGGAATGTCTTTGATATGTACAATTTTAGCAAGATTGTCTAAATACATGTAAGAATCGTATTATTTATTTCTAGTTAAAAATTGTAACTTCGAGCTTTATTATAGTACAAATCCTTGATTACTTAACATCAATTTAAAAAAACAACCCATGCAAAAAGGACTCCAAACCCTTGATTACCTCGTATTTTTCTTTTATTTCATCCTCGTTGCAGGATATGGTTACTGGATTTATCAAAAGAAAAAATCAAAAGAAGCTTCTTCAACAGACTTTTTCTTAGCTGAAGGTTCACTTACTTGGTGGGCTATTGGTGCATCAATGATTGCCTCTAATATCTCAGCCGAACAATTTATTGGGATGGCTGGAAACGGTTTTAAAATGGGTTTAGCTATTTCCGCTTATGAGTGGATGGCAGCAGCTACCTTAATAATTGTTGCGGTATTCTTCATGCCTATTTATTTGAAGAACAAGATTTTTACCATGCCTCAGTTCTTGAAGCAACGTTATAATTCAACGGTGAGTACGATCATGGCGATATTCTGGTTGATTTTATACGTGGTGGTTAACTTAACGTCAATTCTTTATTTAGGAGCATTAGCTATTACAACCATCTCGGGTATCGACTTTACGGTATGTATGTGGGCGTTAGCATTCTTTGCAGTGGTTATTACCTTAGGTGGTATGAAAGTAATTGGTTTTACGGACGTAATCCAAGTGTTCTTTTTAATCTTAGGAGGTTTGTGTACAACGTATTTGGCTTTAACATTGGTATCTGAGAAATTTGGTGTTGATGGTGCAATGGCTGGTTTATCTGAAATGTTTACCCGTTCAAACGATCACTTCCACATGATTTTGAAGAAAGACAATCCAAACTTTGCTTCATTACCAGGCTTAGCGGTATTATTAGGTGGTATGTGGATTGTAAACTTAAACTATTGGGGTTGTAATCAATATATTACACAACGTGCTTTAGGAGCTTCACTTCCAGTAGCTCGTGAAGGGTTGTTATTTGCAGGTTTCTTGAAATTATTAATGCCAATTATCGTAGTAATTCCGGGTATTGCAGCGTATGTATTGTACCAAAATGGAATGTTCCAACAAGAAATGTTAGGCTCAGATGGTACAGTGAATGCTGACCACGCTTATCCTGTGTTGTTAGATCTATTACCAAAAGGATTGAAAGGGCTTTCTTTTGCTGCCTTGACTGCTGCGATTGTGGCTTCATTAGCTGGTAAAGCAAACTCAATTTCGACGATCTTTACCTTAGATATTTATAAGAAATTTATCAAGAAAGATGCTACAGAGCAAGAATTAGTAACGACAGGTCGTATTGTAATTGTAGTGGCAATGGTGATTGCAATCTTTATTTCTCCATTCTTAGGAATTGATAAAAAAGGTGGATTCGACTTTATCCAAGAAATGACAGGGTATGTATCTCCAGGTATTTTTGCGGTATTCTTGTTAGGTTTCTTCTGGAAACGTGCTAACTCAGCAGGTGCGATGGCTGCAACAATTGGTTCGGTGGTGATCTCTTTAATTTTGAAAGAATTACCAGAATGGACAGGAATGTATGACACCGTTATTTATTCTACATTTGTAGATGGAGAAGGAAAACATTTAATTCCATTCTTGGATCGTATGGCATTAACATTCTTAGTGTGTGTCTTGATGATGGTTATCTTAGGTGTGACTGATCCGTCAACGAAAGAGAATCCAAAAGCATTGGCAATCGACGCTTCGATGTTCAAAACCAATACGGCTTTTGCTATCGGTTCAGGTGTAATTATTGCCTTGTTAGTTGCTTTATATGGCATCTTCTGGTAAGATTTTGCTTCCTTATAATGAAAAGGCATCAGGGAAACTTGATGCCTTTTTTGTATTTTTGCCTTATGTCAACTACAAAGAAACTCATTATTATTGCAGGGCCAACGGCTGTTGGTAAAACAGACTTGTGCGTAAAACTTGCTCAATTGTTAGATACAGAAGTTGTTTCGGCAGATTCTCGTCAATTTTATCGTGAATTAGCTATTGGAACGGCAAAACCTACTCCTGACGAAATGCAGGGAGTAAAACACCACTTTGTCGATTCGCACAGTATTCATGATTACTATAGCGTTGGAGATTATGAAAAGGATTGCTTAGCTGTGCTGGCAACTATTTTTGAGAAAAAAGAGGTTGCTATTCTGACAGGTGGTTCGGGAATGTTTATCAAAATGGTTACGGATGGTATTGATGAAATGCCCGAGGCAAATCTGGAACTACGGGCAAGTCTTATGACTCGTTTAGAGACCGAAGGACTTGCTCCCTTAGCATCTGAACTAGCGACTTTAGACCCTGTCTATTTTGCAGAAGTTGACCAACAAAATCCACAACGCATTGTGCGTGCTTTGGAAGTATGTTTGACTACAGGGCAACCTTTTTCTAGTTTCAGAAAGAACCAAAAAGCAGAACGCCCTTTTACTTGCGTACGGATTGGGTTAGAAAGACCTCGTGAAGAGTTGTACCAACGAATTGATCAACGCATGGATATGATGCTGGCTGCTGGTTTAGAAGAAGAAGCCATTCGTTATATAGACTATCGAGATCATTACGCCTTAAAAACGGTTGGATATAAAGAAATTTATGAACACTTAGACGGTGACTATGATAAAGAAGAAATGCTGCGTTTATTAAAAAGAAATTCACGCCGTTATGCAAAACGACAACTGACTTGGTTTAGAAATCAAGATAACTTTACTTGGTTTGATGCCAAGGATGAAACTGCCATTATCGCTTTTGTGAAACAACACGTGTCGTCTTGCTAACAATGGTCTTGATAATTTTGTTCTCTGCTTTTTTCTTTACAGCCAAAATGTTATGAGGAAACCCAATCGCATACGACTGGCTTGAAAGGCCTAATAGACAAATAGTTAAGGTGAATAAGATAAGCGTTTTCATATGATTATTGTTCGTTTATTATTACTTGTTTGACAGCTCTTTTTAAATCTGATTCAAAGATATGGGTTTAAGATGGTATTATGCAATACATAGTACTATATTTTATCAATTAATTTGGATGAATGGTAAAATTATTGGATGAATGGAATGTCTTTTTGTATTCTATAGATGCAAGAAGGGGTGAGAAGGTTGCAAATAGGATTCAATTTTTTGATAAGTATATATTAGCGGAATGTTATCCGAAAATTATATTACTCGTTTATGCCTTTTAGAATACTGAATGAAATCTTTTTGACCCTTACTTTTGAGGTCAAAAAAGAATTGTTAGTATGACTTTAGTAGAAGTAACCACGGGAATCCTGATTTGTTGGATTATTTTAATGCTTGTTTGGGAGCGAGTGCGTCCCTTTCGAAAAGGCTTACCATTGTTAAGAGAAGGGATTTGGGTGGACATTATTTGGTACACGCTTATTCAAAGTTATTTCTTGAAAATTATCATTTTCGATTATATCATTCAGCCCGTTCAACATTCTTTTGATTGGTCTGATTACCAATTTGTAAGTCGCTGGCCTATTGCCGTTCAAGTACTATTTTTTGTCGTGACGCATGACTTGTATATTTACTTATTTCATCGTTTCCAACATGCCAATAAATATTTTTGGAGAACACACGAAGCACATCACTCGGTCAAAGAAGTTGATTTTATAGCAGGTTCTCGTTCAAACGCTCTCGAAATTATTATCAATCAGACGATTGAATTTCTACCCATTATTGTACTAGGAGCAGATCCTGCTGTTTTACCCATCAAGGCATTACTAGATGCTATGTTTGGGATGTTCATTCATGCTAATATTGACGTGAAGTTGGGTAAATGGAAATATTTATTGAATTCTCCCGAACTACATTTATGGCATCATGCCAATTATCAAGAAGTGTTTTATGCCAATTTTTCTACCAAATTTGCGATTTGGGATTACTTATTTGGCACTATCTATGACCCCAACAAAAAACCAGGGAACGAGCGAGAGAACTGGGGACTATATTATGAATTTCCGAGAGACTATTTCCTACAACACGCTTTTTCAATCAAGCGTTTCGACGAAAAAGCCCTATTTAAATATCCCTTATTTCGTTGGTATTATCATTTGAGACCCAATGTGATGAGGTGGTTAACGAATTTTTTTAAGAGGTCTCACTAACTATTTTTGTTTTAAAACGTAAAGGTCGTCTCATGAGTAGTTGCTCAAGGACGACCTTTGCGTTTCTAAGATAAAGAATTCTGTGCTATGCCTTCGTAATCAACGCTACACATTGAGCCGCAACTCCTTCGCCACGACCTACAAAGCCAATGTGTTCTGAAGTGGTAGCTTTAATAGAAAGGTCTTCTTCTGCAATGTTCATGACAGTAGCTAAACAGCTTTTCATCGCTGGAATATGAGGGTTTAATTTAGGATTCT
>JALRIJ010000289.1 GCA_023255485.1 Flectobacillus sp. | reverse complement strand
AAGGCCTTGTTAATGCAGGCCAATAAGAAAGACAAAGATTTGTCGGAACGTGGAGAAAAATTGATTATTCCATTGAAATAAGAATGCGTAATGGTTGCTTGTTCGACATTCGATTTAGCTCAAATAGTTTCATAAAAAAGCCAAGTAGTCCTACAAAGGGTTACTTGGCTTTTTTACGTTGAAATGATAGTTCGTCTAGTTTTTCCATTTAGCAGGCGAATAAGTTGCCTGCTAAATGGAAAAACTAGAACGCTCTGATTCGTTTTATACATTATGAAATTGTGCTAACTTTTGTAAGTATTTTGGCAATATCTATCCTGTTTTGTCTCTCCTTTTTACTATCTTGCAAGCGTTAAACTAAACGCATAATGCAATGAAAAACAAAATTACCTTTAACTTTTATTTACTTATTACCTTATTATTCACAGGAATTCAGCTTTCGGCAAAGCCTGTTACTTTCACGACTGCTAAGCAACATCTTTATCTTGCAGGGGGCGATAGTACTAAAAAATGGATTACAGATTTGAGTTTAAGTCTTCCTGCAAAGTCAGATTCTAGCCTTAGTGCTTGGCTTTCTCAGGGAATCGATGAGCGTATTTTGAAAGGAACATTTGATACGGTTTCTAACAAAGGAAAGCTCTATTCAGATTTAATCAATGCTTTGAGTATCTATCACCGTAAAGTGATTGTAAGACAGTTTGATTTTGATGGCTTAACTCGTTCTAGTCTTGTCGTTAATGGATTTCCAGATGGAACAAAGTTGCTTAATTTTAAGGTAAAATTAGCAGATGGTACTTGGGACCCAGATTTTAACGTGACTTACAAAGGGGATGTGATGTCGTTTGTAGCCGTTACTGCGGAATTGATTCAATTACCAGAAGGCTCAAAGTTATATCGTGTATGTAACGATGGCTGGGATCAGTTTACAGGAGGCTATTGGACAAGAACAAAACCGAAGTCTATTGCCGAGGTAATTGGCGGAACGGCGGTTCAACCAGAATGGAATAGCTTTAAAAACCTAGTAGAATATACCGTTCCTGCTGGTGGTATTTGGGTATGGAAAGGCTTGGCTGCTACTCAAAAACTATCAAACAATTATAATATTGCTAATCCGTATTTAGGAGGAGGGGCTGAACAAATTTTAGTACCTTTGGTGTATAGAAGATTGAAAAAAGCAGACGGATCATTTGATTTCAGAGCGATTAATCCTGCTATGCAAAAACAAATCGTGCAACTTCCTGCATCTGAATTACCATGGAAACGCTAAGTGCAACCTGTATTAAACTCCTAAAAATTAATTTTGAGAGTCTTATCCAATGCTTTAAAGAACAAGAGACGCTTACGCAGTCAGCTCCTTTACTTTTACGATTGAGAGCAGAAGACATCGTGAGTAATTCTATTGAGCAAGCCATACGAAAGCCTTTTATTGAAGTTGCTGATATGCAATGGATTATAGAAGCCACGACGACCTTTGTTCGTTTCTTTCCTGAGAATATTACAGGAAGTGGCGTAGTGCTTTTAGATGAACAAATAGACTTTTTGTTTACTCGAATTTCAGCATTGAACGATGAGCTTTCCACTTTATCGAAAGGCTAGTACAACGAGTTTTAACCCGTTGCAATAAAGACGAGCATAACGAGCTAAAACTCGTTGACCCTCAAAAAAACAGCCATGTAGAGATTTCTTCTACATGGCTGTTTTGATGTTGAGCGTAACGGTAAAATACTTCGCTAATATTATAAGTTTTTCTCGATGAAATTTGTCATCATTGTATAGAGATGTAAGCGAGTGTTTCCACCATAAATACCATGGTTACGGTTTGGATAGTAGAACGACTGGAATTGCTTATTCGCTTTAATCAGGGCATCTTCTAAGGCAATGGCATTTTGGAAATGTACGTTATCATCGCCCGTACCATGTACTAATAAGAAGTTACCTTTTAAATTTTTAGCATGTGTAACAGGAGAATTTTCGTCGTATCCCGTTGCATTTTCTTGTGGAGTTCTCAAGAAACGTTCAGTATAAATCGAGTCATAAAAACGCCAGTTTGTTACAGGAGCAACAGCAATAGAAGCTTTGAAAACATCAGCTCCTTGGAAAATACAGTTTGCTGCCATAAAACCACCATAAGACCATCCTTGAATACCGATTCTAGCTTTGTCCACATAAGGTAAAGTTGCCCAATATTTGGCTGCTTCGATTTGGTCTTTTACTTCTAGTTTACCCAAGTTTAAGTAGGTTGATTTCTTAAAATCAGCTCCACGACCACCCGTGCCACGGTTATCAACACAAGTGACAATATACCCTTTTGATGCTAAATGTTGGTACCAGAAAAAGTTGTAACCATCAAAATGATTCATAACTTGTTGATTCCCTGGGCCACCATAGACAAACATAAGCATTGGGTATTTTTTTGCAGGGTCAAAATTCGTTGGCTTAATCATCCAAGCATTTAACGTTACATTGTCAGCCGTTTTGATAGACATAAATTCTTTGTCCGAAATAGCATAACCGTCCATAACCTTACGAAGAGCCGCATTATTTTCCAAAATTTTAATTAACTGATCATTTGCTGTTTTATGTAAGGTTACTTTCAAAGGACTATCTGCCGCATCGTTTGATAAGATATAGTAGTTAAAATCTTTACTGAAATTTGCAGCGTTTGAGCCTTTGTCCGTAGAACGGATTTTCTTGTTTTTCCCATCTAAAGAGATGCTATAAATATGGCGTTCGGTAGAAGACAATTCAGTAGAAGTAAAGAATAGGGTCTTCGTTTTTTCGTCGATACCGTAGAACGCATCTACTTCCCAGTTGCCTGAGGTAATCTGACGGATTAGCTTTCCACTCATGTCATATAAGTACAAATGCTTGAAACCGTCTTTTTCAGAACTTTGGATAAATGATTTTCCATCTGCCAAATACGTCAAGTCATCGGCTGAATTTTCAACATCTACATACGTTTTGCTTTCTTCTACTAAAATGACTTTGGCTTTTCCAGTACTTACGTCTGCATGAAGAATTTCTGCTTTATTTTGAAGACGATTTAAGCGTAAGATTGATAATAGTTTAGGGTCTTGTGTCCAACGAATGCGAGGAATATACATATTCGTTTCTTTACCTAAATCAATTTTAGTCGTCTTTTTGTCGTCTAAACTGTAGCAAGAAATAGACACAATTGCATTGGCTTCGCCTGGTTTAGGGTATTTATAACGGTTATCTTGTGGATACAGTTTACCCCACATTTGCATGTTATATTCGGGTACTTTGGTTTCGTCGAAGGTATAAAAAGCAATACGTTTGCTATCTGGCGACCAGTCAAATGCTTTAGCAAAGGCAAATTCTTCTTCATAAACCCAGTCCGTAGCCCCATTGATAATGCTATTCCACTTACCTGTGTTGGTAATTTGCGTTTCTTTGCCCGTCGCTAAATCAACGATAAAGATGTTACGCATACGAACAAAGGCAATTTTTGAACCATCTGGTGAGAAACTAGCGTATTGTTGTTTGCCTCCTGTTGATAATTGTTTTAATTGTTTGGTTTTAATCGTGTAAACATAGTTTTCTTCTCTTGAACTACGACGATAAATAGGTTCAGACTCCGCTCTAATTAAGATTTTTTGTTCGTCGCCCGACAATACATAATCATCAATTTCAATGCGTTTTCCTAGTAGTTCTACCACGGTGGCATCGTCAAATAGCGTTGCT
>JALRIJ010000288.1:351-3726 GCA_023255485.1 Flectobacillus sp. | reverse complement strand
ATATTTAAGCACTCTAAAAGTTATATTTAACACTTCAAAAGTTATATTAAGCACTCTAAAAGTTATATTTAAGCTCATAACTAACTGAAATACAACAACTTGCCTAAGAGGAAATATTAGGAAATAAATAAAGAAATAAAAAAGAAATAACAACAAATGTATTTTTTGTTGTTGTAAATTGTTTTCTATAGTTAAAAAAAGTGTTTAATTAAACCTAAAAAGTGGAGCTTTTAGGGATGAGGAAAAAATATTTTTTTATTTTTTTTCTCGCAAGAAAGGATAGAACCTGATAAGAGATATTAAAGAGTTTTTAAACTCGAAAAATGAAATATGTAATAGCCAAACACTCTAAAAGTTACATTTAAATAAAATGCTACGTGAGTTTTTACTCTTTAGGAAAGATAAAACTAAGGAGGCACTCTAAAAGTTATGGTTGTTTAGAGCAAAGTATCACAATGATACTTTGCTCTAAACAACTTAGTTTTTTCGTAATGAAGAGCTACGAACCCTTAACTCTCCTTGTATTGTTACTTGTGATGTTGGAGACTGTTCCTTTTCGACGATTTGATTAATTAACATTTTGGCTGCTGTTGCTCCAATCTTAAAAGGAAATAAATGAAACACCGTTAATGGAGGTTCGATGAGCGAAGCAATTTGGTCATCACCGAAGCCTACTAGTGCTATCTGTTTAGGAATTTTAATTTTTCGTTGTTTTAATTCTACCATCATCTCAACGGCGTTGGCATGATGTACCGCAAAAATACCATCGGGGGGCTCAGGTAAAGCAAGCCAAGATTCTAGTCCTACGAGGGACTCCCCCGCTTTGAAACCTGTATGATGCACCAATGATTCGTCGAAAGAAAGGCCGTGTTTTTCTAGAGCTGCTTTGTAGCCTTCGAAACGAGTACGACTAATAAGCAAATCTGGAGGTCCAGCACAAATGGCAATGCGTTTACATCCCTGCTCAATCAAATGCTCCACTAATTGAAAGGCTCCGTTGAAATCTTCTTGGATAACTTTTGAAGTGTCAATTTCGTTACAAATCCTGTCAAAATGCACAATGGGTAGTCCTCTATTAAAATGAAGTTTAAGGTGCTCGAACGAATTCGTTTCAATCGAGTGACTAATCAGTAAGCCATCAATTTGACTACTTACGAGGGCTTGCACATTGAGAATTTCAGTAGAGTGCGATTCATTTGACTGACAAATCATCACCCTATATCCAGCACTACTAGCGACCTCTTGAATCCCAGCCAGTACCCCCGCAAAGAAAGGACGTTGAATATCGGGAATAACCACCCCAATGGTATGTGTCTGTCCACGGTTTAAACTTTGTGCAAGCAAGTTGGGTCGATAATCTAATTCTTGAGCAACCCGAATAATTTCTTGTCTAGTAAATTCATTGATTTCACTACTATCATTCAGAGCTCTTGAAACAGTAGAAGGAGAAACTCCCAAAACCTTGGCAATATCAATAATCGTGGTTTGGTGTGGTTTTTTACTTGGCGGCTGATTAGGATTAGGAATGGTGATATAGCTTTCGCAACTTTTACAAAAAAAGCGTTGCTTCCCTCGAATAAAACCCGAGCGAATCAGGGTTGTTTCTCCACATTTTGAACATTTTTCCATACGTATTGCTATATAAATTTATTTAATTTGGAAACAGAAAAAAAGTAAACTATCGGCAACGTTTTCGGTAACGAATTCGATATTTTTACCAAAATAAATCAAAAAAATAGTATTTTATATAAAATATTTAAGATTAATTTTAACCAAATTATAGAAAATCTTATAAAAACAAAGAGTTATGATACACACAATGCGATGGTTTGGACCTAATGATCCAGTATCGTTGATGGATATTCGTCAGGCAGGGTGTACTGGCGTAGTATCTGCCTTACATCAGATAGCAGTGGGAGCAGTTTGGTCACAAGAAGCTATTCAAGAACGGATTGATTTAATTGAAAAAGATAATGAGCGTTTCAGTCCGTTGAAATGGTTGGTCGTAGAAAGTTTACCTGTTCACGAAGCCATTAAGAAAGCCTTGCCAAATCGTGAGCAGTACATCGAAAATTATAAAACCTCTTTACGCAATTTAGCTGCTTGTGGCATTAAAACGGTTTGTTACAATTTCATGCCCGTATTAGATTGGTCAAGAACAAACATCGCTTACGAAATGCCAGACGGTTCAAAAGCCTTACGTTTCGTTTGGGAAGACTTTGCCGTTTTTGATTTATGTATTCTAAAGCGTCCTAATGCCGAAATTGATTACACCGCAGAAGTACAAGCAAGTGCCAAAGCAAAGTTTGAACAAATGACTGCGGAAGAAATCGGTACGTTAACTAATACCGTATTATTAGGATTACCAGGCTCGGAAGAAGCCTTTGACCTGAATAATTTTCAAAACGTCTTGGATGAATACGCTGAAATTGGAGATGCAGAATTGAGAGCTAATCTATACTATTTCATTCAACAGGTTGGCCCAGTTGCTCAAGAGTTGGGGATAGGGATGTGTATTCACCCCGATGATCCGCCGAAACCTTTGTTAGGTTTACCACGGGTCTTGAGTACTGAAAATGACGTAGCTCAATTGATGGCAGCCTGTGACGTACCTGCCAATGGACTTACTTTTTGTACAGGTTCGTTTGGGGTAAGAGAGGATAACAACTTACCACAAATGGTTCGTCGTTTTGCAAACCGCATTCATTTTGTTCACCTACGTGCTACCAAACGAGAAGAAAACCCATTGAACTTTCATGAAGCAGCTCATTTAACAGGCGATGTCGATATGTACGAAGTCGTAAAAGCCTTGGTGGAAGAAGAACAACGACGCAAAGCGGCTGGTGAAGAAATGACTCAACTACCGATGCGTCCAGACCATGGGCATCAGATGTTAGATGATTTGAACAAAAAAGCCTATCCAGGTTATTCGGCTATTGGACGTTTGAAAGGACTTGCAGAACTGCGTGGATTAGAACTAGCCATTACCAGAGCATTGTCGAATTAGCTGATTGATTCACTAGAAAATTAGTATATATGAAATTAAAACTTTTGTTCCTGCTTTTGTGTGTGTCTTTGACATCACTAGCAGATGATGGTTATCGTCTTTGGTTAAAATTTGATTTAATCAAAGATGCAAAGCTGAGAAGTACGTATAACCGCCAAGTTCAGTTTATCGTGCAAGAATCCCAAGGAGAAATCATCACGACCGCTTCTAAGGAATTACAAGCAGGCGTAAAGGGCTTGCTTGGCAACAACTGTCCAATCCAAACGAGTGCTCAGGGGAAAACGGGAGGAGTCGTTTTACGGGTGATTTCAAATGATGTACAAACCAAGGGCTTAGCTGAAGACGGATTTGCGATTTACTCCGAAAAA
>JALRIJ010000288.1:0-341 GCA_023255485.1 Flectobacillus sp. | reverse complement strand
GCTTCTGGCGTTTTGTACGGCAGTTTTGAGTTATTGCGAATGCTACAAACAAGGGCTTCCATTGTTAGCCCTGTTAAGAGTTCACCGAAAGTACGTTTACGGATGTTGAACCATTGGGACAATCCACTGGGAACAATTGAACGAGGTTATGCAGGTTCGTCGCTTTGGAAGTGGTACGAACTTCCAGAAGTAGTCGATGCTCGTTATCAGGATTATGCTAGAGCCAACGCTTCCATAGGTATCAATGCGGTAGTCTTGAACAACGTGAATGCGAGTGCACGATTTTTGACCGCAGAATACTTGTCGAAAGTAGCTGCTCTAACAAAGGTGTTTAGACCTTA
>JALRIJ010000287.1 GCA_023255485.1 Flectobacillus sp. | reverse complement strand
AGATTTGTAATCTATATTCAGTAAACAAAAACGCTCCCCCAATACTGAGAGAGCGTTTTTGTGTTAATCAATTTCTATTACTACGCCAGCCGTTTTAGGGTGAGCTACGCAGGTCAAAATATAGCCTTGTTTGATTTCATTATCGGTTAATCCATCCTCTTCGTCCATGACCACCTTACCCGAAGTACATTTTCCTAGACAAGCTGTACACATCCCCGCTTGACAAGAATAAGGCAAGTCAATATCATCACGAAGAGCAGCATCCAAAATGGTTTCGTGTGGTTTTACTACTACGGTATAATCATTTCCTTCGTATTGAATCGTAACAGTTTGTTCTTTTAACGAATCATCCTCTTCCTCCTCTACGATGGCCGTTCCTCCGTGGGTTGAAGTAAAGTGTTCTTGATGAATCTGAGTCGTAGGTACCTTAGCGAGTGTCAAAGAAGTCGTTACTTGCTCCATCATTCCCGCAGGACCACAAAGGTAGTATTCTGCCTTTGTGATGTCATTGCCTAATTCTTGTGTCAAGAAACGCTCTGCCAAAGCCTGATTGATACGAGTTTTGTCGCCCGTCCATGCAGCAGAAGGTTGCGATAATACATGCACTACCTTAAAACGACCGCTATATTGTGCTTCTAATGCTGCTAATTGCTGTTTAAAAATAATACTTTCTTCGTTACGAGAACCATACACCAAATATACTTTTGTAGCGGTTTCGACAGGCAACACCGATTTAGCAATCGACATCAAAGGCGTAACACCAGAACCTCCTCCAAACAACACAACGGTACGGCTTTTAGTCGGGTTAGGTTCTATTACAAAATGTCCCATTGGCTCCATTACTTCGATGGCATCGCCTACTTTTAGGGTATCACAAAGGTAGTTTGAAACCAAGCCATTTGGGACACGTTTAACCGTTACCGCAATCGACGCATCTTTGTTAGGAGAACTAGACATCGAATACGAACGGCGTACTTTTTGGCCATCAATTACAGGAATTAAGGTCAAAAATTGCCCAGCTTTGTAGCTAATTGCTTGGTGAATAGGATGCCAAAAAGTAAAGGTTTTGGTATCAGCGGTTTCTTCAATTACTTCTTTAACTGTAAGATGAAAATATTTAGTTGACATATCTAACGATGAAAAATTGCGATGTGGAGATAGCTTTCAGACATAAATCATTGGCTAACCATGTAAGTTTACGACTATTGAAACAACCTTTAAAACGCTGTTTTTGTTTCACCAACAAAGGTACGATTGAATTATGAAGAAAACGTATTTTCTAAAAAGAACGCCTAGACAATTTAATATTTTCAGTTATTCGCCCTTAATCTGCATAGGAACACCATCAATTAAATAGCTCATAATTTTGATTTCGGTTCTACGGTTTCGAGCGTGTTCTTCTTCGCTACATTCCACTCCATTAGCACATTTATTGACCAACAGCGTTTCGCCATAACCTTTTGCCGAAATACGTTTTTTGTTGATTTTCCCCTTCATAACAATGTAATTAACAGCCGCCTCCGCTCTTTTTTGGGATAACGTTAAATTGTAATCATCACTCGCACGGCTATCGGTATGCGAACCCAATTCGACCACAATCGTTGGATTATCTTTCAAAATCAAGATAACCTTATCCAACTCCTTGGCAGCATCTACCCGAATGTCATATTTGTTTAAATCATAACGAATGTTTTCAATTCTAAAAGCATCGTTTTTTCGTATTTTTTTCAGCCCTATTGCCCCGTCAACCACATCGTTCCCTTTGTCGTCTCGATAAAGATTATCTATTTCCATTCCTGTTACACAAAATACTTTTTTGGGGTCTTTCAAATAACAAGCGGCATTAAAATTAGCACGACGAGCCATGTAATGACTTCGCTGCCCAATAATATCGTAATCAAAGCCTTTTTTAAGCTTAAAGGTCGCATAGCCATCCGTCACCACAGCCGAATCAGTAAGCGTTTGGGTCGTTAAATTAACTAAGCGGACGTAAGTTCCTTCTAGTTCTTCTTGCGATTCCTTATCATACGCTCGAATACGAACTGTGTATTCTTTCGGGATTTCTTTAAGCGTAAGTTGAGCCATTAACGGAGCTGATACCAGCATCCAGACAAAAAGGGAAGCACTGAATAAAGTAAGTTTCATGGATATGGAGGATTTAGTACTAGAACACGAAGTTCTCAAAATAAACTGACAATAAGCAACCGATAACTCATTTTGGCATGAATCATTCTCTTGTATTTCATTTTTTAGACAAAGCCTTGCGTATATTTGTGTAAGCAATCATTGATTGGTTATTAGGTACACACTCGATAACCAACCTGTCAACGATTTACCCTACATGATTACCCCGCATTGGTAACACATATCCTTAACTTTATGACGTATGCAACGATTCCTTACGATTTTATACAGCCTTACGTTATTACTGTTGATTAGCAGTTGCGATGACCGTATTGCTCCTGCGGTAACGGACGGGAACAATATTCCTACAAACGGAGTAAAGGCAGGTCTGTTAACCAGTTCCGTATGGCAATTAGAAGAAGTCCTTAACTTTCGGAATGATAGCACTATTACCGCTTTTTCAAGATCAAAAAACATAGGCATGAGTAGTGCCTACAGTGCTCAACTTTACACATTTTATAACGACAACAGCCTTCGTATTAGTACAAATGGGCTTATTAGTGCCGCTACATGGAAACTCCAACAAAGCGACACTCAGTTAGAAATTACGGACGATAAACAGCTAGCAACGCTTTATACACTCAATATCACGAGTGCGGAGCTTGTTCTTCAAAATCGTTTTAGTCGCCTGACTTTTAAGGTAAAAAATAGCATCACAAGTCCTAGTGGCGATACAACACTCACGAACATTGCCCGTAAATGGATATACGAGGACATTACGTTTACTTACCTTGGTAAAAACTATACAGCTTATAGAAGAGGATTGAGCAATAATAAAATTCTTGAGGTAGCTACTCATGAATTAGTTTTTGGAAAAGAAGGTTCATTAACCATTATCGACGAAGATAATTTATCGACCCTAGGGACGTGGGAACTAAAAAATCAAGCAAGAACCCTCGTACAAAAGCTATCGGACGCTAATATTGTTTCGGAAGATAGCTATACCGTTAGTTTGTTAACAAGCAAAAATTTCAATTATAATAAAGACATTAATGCCGCACAACGCACCCCTTTAGACGAAGCATATCTGATTTGGGCAACGAAATCTGGCATTAATGTAACCCAAAATAGTAAAATCAACGTAGCGATCAAGCTGATTCCTAAACCATAATTGGGAATGCTATTGTATCTTTGTAGCGACTTTTAGAATATTTCTTGAACTATGGCAGCACTACCCGTACCAGTAATGCCTGAGTTTCCTTACCAATTTCATCACAAAATATGCGACACGACATCATTATTATTGGCGGCGGAATCGTTGGCTTAGCCTCGGCATTACGCATCAAAGAACAACGTCCTTCGACTTCTATTCTTGTTCTTGAAAAAGAAAACGAAGTAGCGGTGCACCAAACAGGTAATAACTCAGGAGTTATTCACTCGGGACTATACTACAAGCCAGGTTCTTTGAAAGCAACCAACTGTATTAATGGCTACCAAAAGCTAATTGATTTCTGTAACGAGGAAAATATCCCGTATGAAATTACGGGAAAAGTGGTCGTAGCAACCAAAGAAGAACAAAAGCCTTTATTAGAAAACTTATACGTAAGAG
>JALRIJ010000286.1:2247-3781 GCA_023255485.1 Flectobacillus sp. | reverse complement strand
TGCTGCTGGTAAGGTGTAATTTGCCGTTCTGATTACCTCTACAGCATTGATGTCAGAAGGGTTAGCACATTTACTGGGGTTAGCTGGAAAACTAATGGGATTGACTGATTGAAAGATACTTCCGCTGTTATAGAATAGGTCAACATCGCCATTTTTTTTATAAATATTAGTTGTAAAGGCACCGTTGCTCGTATTACTTGCTAAGGCAATCCCTGTAGCAAACTTTCGAGAAATATAGATATGCAAGGTAACCCGATAACGGTCTGGTGTGCCAGTAGGAGCCATTTCCATATAACCACCTAGAATATCGTTTTGGGCAAAGCTACCTAGTGGTAAGCTCAGTAATGATAAGAATAAATATAGAAAACGTAATTTCATAAGGGTGTTGTTAAAGGGTTAGTAAGACCAGACTGCAAGACGGTATGCTTACTAATAAACTGTTTGAGCGTTACTATTTTATCGAAAAAAGCCAGAATTCTTCTTGTTGTAGATGAAAATATACTTTACTGATTGATAAAAGGCAAACCGCTTTTAATTTAAGGTACTTGCTAATTGTTTCTCCAAGACCGCAATACCCTCGTCAAACGAAACAGGATTGTAGTCTAATAATTTACGAGCCTTGTCCAAAATAAAACCTGTTCGAGGAGGACGTTTGGCCGCTTGCGTGAAATTACTAGCGTTGGCTTCTGAAATTAAGGACTTATCTAGTTGAAAATAATCGGCCGTTTTTATCGCCATTTCATAAGGACTCAAGAAGTCTTTTCCCGAAATATGAAAAATACCCGTAGCTTCTTTGGCTGCTACTAACCAGCACCCAATGGCTAAATCTTCGGCAAGAGTAGGGGTGCGTAATTGATCGGTCACCACCTTAATTGGCTTACCCGATTGCAATGAATCTCGCACCCAAAGGATAATGTTAGAGCGACTCATATCGTCGGCAATGCCATATACTAATACAGTACGAACAATTGCCCAAGGAGTTTTGGCTCGCTGTACCAATTGTTCGGCTTTCCATTTACTTTGCCCGTAATAAGAGATTGGATTGGGGATATCTTCTTCTTGATAAGGCCCATTTTCTCCGTCAAAAACAAAATCAGTGGAGAGATGACACAGAAAAATCTGATGAATTTCGCAAATCTTCACTAAAGTGGCCACGGCATCGACATTGAGCATCCAGCACGCTTCTTTTTCAGCTTCACACTGGTCAACATTTGTCATTGCTGCGGTATGAATAATCACATCTGGCATCGTCATTTTTACGATGTCTGCCACATTTTCAGGGTTCGTAATATCCATCTCTAGGTATTCGTATCCTTCTGAAAAAGACAAACGATTCGTACCTTTTGCGGTGGCAATGACTGATACCTCTGGTTTTGAAGCTAATAGCTTGACCAACTTTTGTCCCAATAAACCATTAGAACCTGTTATAAGAATTTTCTTCTGTGTCACTGAATGAAATTTTATATGTATAAGGGCTTGTCTTTAAAATTAAGGTAACGAAAAAATGAGTCGAATCGTATGATGCTTTCTGTTG
>JALRIJ010000286.1:0-2237 GCA_023255485.1 Flectobacillus sp. | reverse complement strand
TCATCAAGCGGAAATGCCGTATTGTTTTTCAATACCATAACAAAATTAAAAATTTCCCCATCACTTATGTACAAATCGGCACGCTATTCGTTAGACTTAGGAAAAGTATTCATTTAAAACCGCATCAAGTAGCGTTTTCAACTATAATTATCATGAACAATTTTCGATTTATTACATTTCTTATTTTGGTAGGTTTGGCAAATGCCGTTATGGGGCAATCTTCCCTGAAAGGTTATTGGCAACGTAGTGATGCTTCGGGTGCCACGCTAAGTATGATTTGTGCTGATAACTACCTCTTAGCAGGCACTTATACGCAAGGTAAATTTATACAAGCGATTGGAGGAACGTATCAAATAGTACCTTATAAAGACAAACAGGCATTGGTTTTTAAACAAGGGTTCAATACCGAGGACTCGACGAAAGCAGGGCAAGAAATTGCGAATTACTTTACGGTAAGTCCTAAGGGGGAATTGATTATTGAAAAGGGACCTTTAGCCGGTCATTGGAATTTGGTCGAAAAAATGGGTACGACCGCCAATGAAGGGACATGGCTGTTGAAAGCTCAAGAAGATGCCAATGGGCGTTTTAAACCGTGGTTGAAAGGCTCTTTGCAAAAAGTAAAACTGATGACAACCTCTCATTTTATATGGGCAAGTTATAACGATGAAACCAAACAGATATTAGGAGTCTGCGGAGGTACTTATGCGTTTAAATCGGGTAAAGTTTTTGAGAAAGTCGAGTTTTCTTATCGTACACCTAATCCTGCTGGAACGAACATAAGTTTAAAGGAAACTCGTAAAGATAAAATCAAGACATCTGAAGGAGTGAGTAGTGCAGGAAAACGAATTCATGAGGTCTGGGAAAAACAATAATCGTTCATGCCCTGTTAGTGTTCCAACGACTCGCTCAGGGCATGCACATACCCTTTCAGGGTGTTTAACCCTAGTACACCGAATACCCATTTAAGTCATCGGTAGGATTCATTTATTATTTTGAGGAAAAGCGTTATCTTTACCTTAACGTTAATAAAAATAGAATTTATGAAAAAAGTTTACCTCAGTGACTCTGGTCCTAAAGTATCAGAAGCAATTTATGGGTTTTGGAGATGGGAAAATCTTGAAAACACAACTCAGCAAATGGAGCAAATTGTCAATTTATGCTTAGAATTGGGTATCAATACCTTTGACCATGCCGACATTTACGGAGCTGGAAGCGTAGAGGAACATTTTGGTAAAATCATTAGTAACAAGTCATTTAAGCGGGAAGATATTGTGTTATTTAGCAAATGCGGTATCCGTAAGTCAACTAATGGAAAAGTAACGTATTTCGATAATTCAAGGGACTACATCGTTGAAAGTGTAAATAGTTCGTTAAAAAAACTACAAACAGATTATTTAGACATCTTTTTGTTGAACCAGTGGGATTTACTAGCTGATCCAGAGCAAACAGCAATGGCATTGGCAGAAATCGTGAATTCGGGTAAAGTAAAACACATTGGAGTGGCTAATTTTACGGCGTTCCAACATCAATTGTTAGCTTCTTATCTTACTGTTCCCATTGTAACCAATCACATAGAGTTAAATTTAATGAACATTTCTGCGATAGAAGATGGTCGTTTAGATTTAATCAAACAAAGCTTTAGTAAACCCTTAGCTTGGGCTCCTTTGGCTGGTGGCGAAATTCTGGATGGACACAACGGAAAGTCGGCCATTATCAAAGCAAAATTGGAAGCAATAGGCAAAAAATATAATGCGAATGTAGAGCAAGTAGCCGTAGCTTGGCTAATGCAATTGGGCACTTTGCCTATCATTGGCTCTTTGTCTGAAACTCGTATCAGAAATGCGGCAAGTGCATCAGAAATTAAACTTGAACGAGAAGATTGGTATGATATTTATCAAGTAAGTACTGCTTTTTAACCATCATCTTTGAGCATTGAAATAGCCGTCACGGAAGTTCTTCGTTGACGGCTATTGTCTTTTAGAAGCCATTCAACAATTGTTTGATTTGTGTAAGTATTCGTTTGAAATTCGTTGTGACACTTTTGGAGGTCTGCGTAAGTTTGTAGTTTAACATTGCTAAAAAACAAACACATGAATTTGTTGACATCCAAAAAACAATCCTTGAAAACACTAGTCTTTATACTCCTCATTTTAGTTACTCACGTTTCATTTTCGCAACAGGTCGATAGTACCAAAACTCCCCTCTATGTTGGCGGAGCTGTGAATGTAACCAATAAT
>JALRIJ010000285.1 GCA_023255485.1 Flectobacillus sp. | reverse complement strand
CTTCGCATTTCTAACCCCAGAAGTATTGGGCAATAAATTAAACTGCGGATGATTGAGATGTCCTAAAATATCATCTTCCCGTTCTTTCAAATCTACTCGTTTCAGAGCAACAGTCACAAGTTCTGAGCCCGATGCTAATAAACTTTCTTCCATCAAAGCAGCCGAGCTAAATTTCCCTGTCCCTGTAAAAAGTCGAGAAGAGAAGGTCTTGTCTGCAATCTGAAGACCTAGCCCCTTAGCCCCCAAAGGAGGAATTTGATTCGACGTATTTTTTTCTCCGAGTACAATTCCCCCTCTGGGGGTTAGGGGGCTTTCTCTGGAGCTTAGTGGGCTAAATTTACTCGCCATTTCAATGGGGTTTTCTGCTAAATTAATCACCGAAGAAACAGCCACGCCATACAAACCTGCTGATTGTAACAAGTGGACATCCTCCAACTGAATACCTCCAATTCCAATAATGGGTAATTTCAATCCTTCTTCTCGACATTGTTTCATCAATGCCTTATACCCTTCTAGTCCTACAATAGGACTCAGATTTTCTTTCGTTTTCGTAAAACGATATGGCCCACAACCAATGTAATTAACTCCTACTTCATGCAAAGCTCGAATATCAGCAATAGTGTTGGCAGTACCTCCAATAATGAACGTATCCCCCAAGAGAGCACGAGCTTCCACAGGAGAAGGATCCGTTTTACCTAGATGTACACCGTCTGCTCCTATTTCGTAAGCTAATTGAAAATTATCGTTAATAATCAACTTGGCGTTAAATCGCTTGCAAACCGCTTGGGTTTTTAGAGCAATCTCTTTCCATTGCTCATAAGGCGTATTTTTCACTCGAAGTTGCACCCAACTCACCCCTCCCATACACGCCTTTTCAGCTTGTTCCCAGTGAGGAATATTCGGTAGGTTTTGGGTAATATAATGTAGTCTTGCGATGGTCATTTTATATAACAGGCGTTCGTTTGGGGCACAGGCTTCCAACAAACTTCCTCGTAAAGTTCATGATTGTACATAAGGCAAAGTGCTTTATGTAGTTAAAAATGATTCCCCAATAAGGTCGGAGAGCTTGATAAAAAAGTAGTAATGTAGGCCTTTGCTTCAACACAAGCCTCAGGAAGTGTAAGTCCTTTTGCTAGTCCAGCAGCAATGGCAGAAGACAACACACAGCCAGAACCGTGTTTTTCACCCTTGTCGATACGAGGGCTTTCAAAGAGAAATGAATCATGTTGGTAAAAAAGGACATCATTGGCATGATTAGCCTCCGCATGTCCTCCTTTCAAATAAACCGCACAATGTTGAGCTAACAAGCGTGCTTTAACTTCGATTTCCTCTCGTTGAGGAACAAGTCGATTTAATTCTGGAAGATTAGGCGTAATCAAAAATAATTGAGATAATACTGCTTGCAAGGTATCCAACGTCATTGCATCGTGAAAATCAAAGCCTGCACTTGCCTTTAAAATGGGGTCAAATACAATTTTTGTATTCGGGTTATAGGTCATAATAGCCCGCACAATGGCTGCTAACGTTGTGATATTTTCGACCAGTCCTATTTTCACGACTTCAATTTGATAAAGCCGATAAAGCACTTCCATTTGTCGAAGCACCTCCGTCAGAGGCACCCACGACAAACCATCGAATTGACTTTCATGTTGAAAGGTCAGTGCTGTACAAACCCCTAAGCCATAGACCTGATTGGCTTCAAACGTTTTAATATCCGCTAACACACCAGCTCCCGCAGAAGGGTCAAAGCCAGCAATACTCAACACATAAGGACGGTTATTCATTGTCATAAATTAGTCATGTCACGAGAGCGGGTTTTCCTTCCAAATACTCCCCAAAAAAGCCATCCCATAGAAGCCACAGTTTGTTAATTCCTGTACATTTTCTTCAGTAATGCCTCCTAGGGCAACTACGGGCATGGTACTTTTTCGTTCTTGAAAAAAAAGTTCTAATGCTGCTTTTGTAAAGGCAGAAGGATAATCCGCTTTCGAAATACTTGTATAAATTGGACTTAAAAATACGTAGTCGAACTTGCAAGGAAGTGTTTCAATCTCCTCAAAGGAATGGCAAGAAGTGCTAATCGTAAGCCCTTTCCGTTGAATCTCTTTGGTGAAGCTTTTTAGGGCATCATCACCTAGGGTTCTTCGGTCGCATCCTCGCAGGTTAATCCCTTTTAAATTATATTTTTGAATTAAAGGATGGTACGAATGAATCACCACCCGTTTCAAAAACTGCGGTTTAATTTGTTTCAAATACGCCTCCATATCATCTTTTGAAAAATCGGGTTTTCGTAGGTGAAAATGGGTTAAACCAGCTTCAAATAGGGCATTTACCCGAGCTAGTTCATTGGGTACTTCTGTTGGGTTAGATATTACGATTTTGACCATTTTGCGAAAAGTAAGGTTGTAATTAAGTTGTTTATAGCCTCTAAATAACAAGAAATGCTAGCAGAAACCTAAAAAAATAACGATAAAATACTAAAAAATAATCAAATAAATCCAAAACAAGTTTGAAATTAAATTACCCTTTTTATCGGCAATAACTTACCTGCTCTATGCGTAAATTAGTATATTATCGTAATACTTGTAAGACCTAAAGTAATTTCACTAAAAAGAAGTATTCCACTTAACAATATCATAGTTTTATCGCCAATGACCTTATTAGCCCTACTTATATGTACCTTGTCCTTACATTCTCCCAAAATTTCATACCTAACCTTCAATTCTCCTACAAATACACCTCCGCACCTTCTTCTACGAACTTTTTAGCTTGTTCTTCCATTCCTTTTTTAAGGGCTTCCTGTTCTTCTATACCCATATTATCGGCATAATCTCTTACTTCTTGCGTGATTTTCATCGAGCAGAAATTTGGACCGCACATGGAACAGAAATGAGCTATTTTTGCTCCCTCCGCAGGTAAGGTTTCATCATGATATTCACGAGCAGTATCTGGGTCAAGCGATAGGTTAAATTGGTCTTCCCAACGGAATTCAAACCGAGCTTTACTCAAGGCATTATCACGCACTTGAGCCCCTACATGACCTTTGGCTAAATCGGCCGCATGAGCCGCAATTTTATAGGTAATCACGCCGTCTTTAACATCTTTTTTATTGGGTAAGCCAAGGTGTTCTTTAGGCGTTACGTAACACAACATCGCACAGCCAAACCAACCAATCATCGCTGCTCCAATCCCTGAAGTAATGTGGTCATAACCTGGTGCAATATCAGTCGTTAATGGTCCTAACGTGTAAAAAGGAGCTTCGTGACATTCTTTCAATTGCTTATCCATGTTTTCCTTAATCAAGTGCATTGGCACGTGCCCTGGGCCTTCAATCATTACCTGAACATCGTGCTTCCAAGCGATTTTTGTTAACTCACCTAACGTCTCAAGCTCTGAAAACTGTGCTTCATCATTGGCATCGGCAATCGAACCAGGGCGTAAGCCATCGCCCAATGAAAATGCCACATCATAAGCTTTCATGATTGCACAAATCTCTTCAAAATGCGTATATAAGAAGTTTTCTTGGTGATGAGCCAAACACCATTTTGCCATGATACTACCCCCACGAGACACAATTCCTGTCACTCTTTTAGCCGTCATCGGTACATAACGTAGCAATACCCCTGCATGAATGGTGAAATAATCTACTCCTTGCTCTGCTTGTTCAATCAGGGTATCTCTGAAAATCTCCCATGTAAGGTCTTCCGCTTTTCCATTTACCTTTTCAAGTGCCTGATAAATCGGGACAGTGCCAATGGGTACTGGGGAATTACGGATAATCCATTCACGGGTTT
>JALRIJ010000284.1 GCA_023255485.1 Flectobacillus sp. | reverse complement strand
AGTAACAACACCTTTGGGTAAATTGGTCGTGCCACTGGTATAAAGAATCATCGCCCGACGCTCGGAACTAAGTTCTGGCAATACCTTTTCTGACGAAGTTTGTACAGGAATATCTGAAAGAATAATAAATCTAAAACCTTTTTCTTCGGCAAGAGGAGCTAAAATAGCAGCGTACTCTTCTCCAGCAATTACGATGCTTGCGGCTGTATCTTCAATCACATATTGCAATGAAGGCAAAGGATAAGTAATGCACAGAGGCACTGCAATACCGCCTGCTCGCCAAATTCCCCACTGAACTTTTACATAATCAAAACCGGGAGCAACCATAAAAGCCACTCGCTGTTCATTCAAATCGGTGGCATCATCCAACAAATAAGTAGCCAAAACATTTGAATTATCTAAGAGTGCTTGATAAGAAAATGATTTTCCTTCTGAAATAATAGCTTGACTATTGAGATTTTTGGTAGCGTTTTCAACGAGTTTGAGCATTATAATATTTGATTAGTTATTTTTATTCTTTATTTCAGACAAATATATACGGTTATTCTTAATAATTTAGTAAGATTTAAATCTTGGATTTTTCTATTACTCTACCGCTATTTAGTCAGAATTTTTACCGAAGTATAAATCATGATATTTTTCTCCAAAAAGCATGTATTGACAGAATTTAGCCAAATTCCGTCAATAGCTAAGCTAAAGCCTCAATAAAGCTGGCACTGGTTTTGGCTCTTACTTCTTCTAAACTTACGTTTGGCATTAAACCAATCAGGGTTAATTTTCCATCAGGATAAGCAAAAACTGCTAAATCGGTAATAATCATACTCACGACTCCTTTGGCTGTTAAAGGCAATACGCAAGAAGGAACAATCTTCGACGAACCATCTGGATTTGTGTGCGTCATGGTGATAATCAGACGTTTTGCTCCTTTGGCTAAATCCATTGCTCCCCCAACACCCAAAAGTGGTTTGTTTGGAACAGCCCAGTTGGCTAAATTAGCCGCTTCGTCACATTCTAAACCACCCATAATAGCCACGTCGATATGTCCACCACGAATCATAGCGAAGGAATCGGCACTATCAAAATAGCTACTTCCTTTCAAGGCCGTAACAGGAATTTTTCCTGCATTCACAGGATAATCCATTGCTCCACCGCCATCAGTTGGAACAGGGCCTACGCCTAACATTCCGTTTTCTGTATGTAAAATAATGCCGTGTTCGTCTGTAATTAAATCCGCCACTAACGTCGGAATACCAATCCCCAAATTCACGACATCTCCTTTTTTCAATTCCGCCAAAGCCCGTTTTGCCATGTTCATACGAGATTCATCTACTTTTTTAGAAGACGAAACCGAAGCCGACGAACCAAGGTCTTCCAACGTAATTTTTGCTTCTACTAAATAGTCCACAAAACAACCTGGTGTATGGACAAACTCTGGGGCAATTTCGCCCACAGGTACAATTTCTTCTACTTCCACAATCACCAAGTCAGCGGCTGTTGCCATGGCTTTATTGAAGTTATTTTCAGTCATACGATACTGTAAATTACCCGCAGTATCGGCACGCCAAGCACGGATGAAAGCAACATTTCCTTTCAATCCCTTGATAAATACCTGCTCTTCGCCATCAATAATTTTGGTATCTCGTCCTGCGGCAATTAGCGTACCTGCCGACGTAGGCGTATAAAAACCGCCAATGCCCGCACCACCCGCACGAAGGGCTTCGGCTAAAGTACCTTGTGGTAGCAATTCATACTCCACTTGCCCCGACTGAGCCGCTTTTACGGCATCTGGATTCGACGTAAAAAATGAACCAATCATTTTTTTGAGTTGTCCATTTCTCAACAAACGACCGCCACCCAAGCCAGGTTCTCCTGTATTGTTACCAATAAAGGTTAAGTTTTTTGTGCCAATTTCTGCCAAAGCGTGCATCAAATGAACAGGATTTCCTGTCATTCCGAAGCCACCTTGTAAGAGTGTATCCCCTTCTTTCACCATCGAAGCGGCTGTATGTAAGTCAATTACGGGTACTGTTTTCATTTCTTTATGATTTTGAAAGAAGTTGTGTAAAAGTCAAACGTTTATGAGTGGCTGTCGCTCAAATAAAAGCAGATAGTTCATTTTTAAACTTTACACTTTTTACACATCTACTTTACTGAGATAGGATTTTACTTCTTCTAAAGTTGAGCAAACACTTCTAAGGCTAAATGAAAGGCATCGTTAGCAGCGGGTAAACCGCAATACAAAGCCGATTGCATAATCACTTCCTTAATTTCATCTTCCGTGACCCCATTATTAAAGGCTGCTCTCACGTGCATTTTAAACTCCGCAGGACGATTCAAGGCAATTAACATCGCCATCGTTATCAAACTTTTATTATGTTTCGATAAGGCAGGTCTTGTCCAGATTTCACCCCACGCATACTTGGTAATAAACTCTTGAAAATCTGCCGTAAAGGGCCTGATATTGGCAGTGGCTCTATCTACGTGAGCATTTCCTAGAACGGTTCTACGCACGTGCATTCCTTGTTCGTAGGTACTTGTTCCTACAAAAAAGTCAAGCAGTACCTCAACATATTCTTTAGGTAACTCAGTACTAGCCAAGTGCCTAGCATGTAATACCTTAATTACGCCATTCGGAATTTGTTGTTGAAGAAATTCAGCGTGTTCAACGTTAGTCACAGGGTCTTCGTCTCCTGCAATGACCATCATTGGCACAGCAACTTCCCCTAAACTTTCTCGAAAATCAGCATCCCGAACCGCTCCACAACAAGCAGCGTAACCTGCTACGTCACTTCGCAAAAACATAGCTCTCGTTTCTGCTACTCGAACAGGATTCTTAGCTCTAAAATTTTCGGTAAACCAACGCTCCATCGTATCCTCTACAATCGAAACCAATCCTTGTGCGGTAATCGTAGCGATACGATCATTCCAACGTTGGTCATTCCCGATTTTAGCAGCGGTATTACTGATGACGATTTTTTTGAAGCGGGTTGGAAAATGAATACCTAAATGCTGACCAATTAATCCGCCCATCGAAAGCCCACAGAAATAGGCTGTTTCAATCCCTAACTCGTCCATTAACTCAATCACATCCTGAGCTAAATCTGCGATTGTAACCGACGAAGGATTGGGAGAAATACTTCCACCGTGTCCACGGGTATCGTATTGTAAAACCCTAAAATAGGGCAACAAGGCAGGAACAAGCTCGTCCCACATACTCATATCCGACCCCAACGAGTTCGAAAAAATCAGCACGGGGCTATTGGGTGTTCCTTGAATTTTATAGTGACTCTTCATTTAATGATGAATGTTTAATGCGTAATGGTGAATGTTGGATTTCGGATATTTAATATCAGTCCAACATCATTTTGCACGAATACTACCTACTAAATTTCGCATGATTTAACACTACATCAATCATTTCCAAACTATTACCAATAGCGTTTTCAGCTTTGAATAATTCTTCTAAATCGTTGATGTCTAAATTCATTTCTTGCAATACCTCTTTCAAGTGTTTTTGCTGACTAACTGCTGCTTTACAGGCTTTTTCGACTACTTCATGAGCTTGTATTTTTCCAATTTTAGGAGCTAAATAAAGGGAGACATTTTCTGCATAAATTAAGCCTTTCGTAATGTCGATATTGGCAAGCATACGTCCTTTGTCCACCTCCAAACTTTCCATTAGTTCAATACTACGTTCCAGAGAACCAGCTGTTAATCGCATCAACTCACTCAGTACTTCCCACTCTGAATGCCACAAACCAGCAGAACGTTCGTGTTCTTGGGGCATTGCTGAAAGG
>JALRIJ010000283.1 GCA_023255485.1 Flectobacillus sp. | reverse complement strand
ACAAGAACGTATTGAACAATGGAACAAGTTTGAATTACGATTAAAATCATCAACTAACGGTAATCCTTTTGTGAACGCTTCGTTATCGGCTACTTTTACGACAAAAGATACCACACTGACTGTCAGAGGTTTTTACGATGGGAATGACACCTTTGTGGTTCGCTTTATGCCTACGAAACTAGGAACTTGGCAATTTACCACCCAAAGTAATGTACCTGCTTTGAATAAGCAAAAAGGAAGCCTTGAGTGTATAAAGACATCTGCTGGTAATCATGGAATGGTTGTCGTAAGTAATACCTATAATTTTAAGTATGCGGATGGGAAAAACTATTATCCCCTCGGAACGACTGCTTACGCATGGACACACATGCCAAATGCTGTTCAAGAATTGACGCTTAATACCTTAAAAAAGGCAGGTTTCAACAAAATCAGAATGGGTATTTTTCCTAAAAACTATGATTTAGTAAAGGAAGAACCAAGTTTATATCCTTATGTAATTAAAGAAGTCAAAAGAGATTCGTTAGGTAAGGAACATAAGATTTGGGACTATTCTCGTTTTAATCCTGCTTTCTTTCAGCATTTAGAAAAACGAATCGAAGACTTACAAGCACTTGGTATAGAGGCAGATTTGATCTTATTTCATCCCTACGACAAAGAACGTTGGGGCTTTGATAAGATGCCCATGGAAGCCAATATTGCTTATATCAATTACCTAACGGCTCGCTTGGCAGCATACCGAAATGTGTGGTGGTCTATTGCAAACGAATGGGATTTAGTTACCTACAAAACGCATGACGACTGGTTGAAATTATCCAAAGCAGTGAAGGACGCAGACCCTTACCGCCACTTATTATCCATTCATGGAAGTACCGCCAAATACATTGAATATTGGTTGCCTGAATTTACCCATGTAAGTATTCAAGACGAAGCTCCTGTCATGAATTGGGGTTCAGCATCCATCTTACGCAATGCCTATGGAAAACCGATTTTATACGACGAAGTAGGCTATGAAGGAAATCTAAAACAACGTTGGGGACGATACAGCGGTGAAGAAATGAATCACCTTATCTGGATGGGCATCATTGGCGGAACGTATGTAACCCATGGCGAATCGTACTTATTTAAAGATTTGAAAGACACCATTTTCTGGGCAAAAGGAGGTGAGTTGAAAGGGACAAGTTGGAAACGAGTTGCCTTTCTTCGTAAACTTCTCGAAGAAGGAACTGGCCCTATCGAACCCGCTGATATTAGCCGAGATTTCAAAACGGCATCGAGTGGCAAGGGGAATTATTTAGTCTATTTCGGAAAAGAAATCAACGATACATGGACATTTAACTTGCCTTATAAAAATGCTTCTTTTGAACAAGCCAAACCCCAAAAAGGGACTCGTTTCAAAGTAGAAATTATTGACACGTGGGACATGACCATTCAGGAAGTGCCTACCATTTTTGAGATAACGGAAAACATCGATTATCGTGTTTACGACAAAGATAGAAAACAAGTAAGGCTACCCTTAAAACCATATTTAGCCCTACGCATAACAGCATTACCTAAATAATATGAAGAAGTTATTATTCTTGTTAGCATTAGTCGTGTTGGGGTGCCAGCACGCTGCCAAAGAAGGTCAGAAGAAAATGGCGATTGTCGTTTCTACCTTAAATAATCCTTGGTTTGTCGTATTGGCTGAGTCGGCAGCGGCTCAAGCAAAAGCACTTGGTTACGAAACGAAAATATTTGATTCTCAGAACAATACGGCTTTAGAATCAGATAATTTTGAAAATGCCATTGCTCAGGGGTATAACGCCATTTTGTTTAACCCAACCGATTCAAAAGGCTCTGTCGTAAATGTAATGAAGGCGAAAGAGGCGGGCGTTCCTGTTTTTTGTATGGATAGAGAAGTGAATTCAGCGAATGCCGCAACCTCTCAAATCTTGTCGGACAGCTATTCAGGATGTGTTGATTTGGGAAAATATTTTGTCGAAAAAATGAATAAGAAAGGCAAGTATGTCGAAATCTTGGGTTTAGTGGGCGATAACAATACATGGAACCGCTCTAAGGGCTTTCATAGCGTAGTGGATTCATACCCCGACCTAAAAATGGTTGCTCAACAAAGTGCTGATTTTGACCGTAATAAGGCGATGGAAGTACTAGAGTCAATTTTACAGGCTCATCCAGACATTGAAGCTGTTTTTTGTGGAAACGATTCCATGGCAATGGGAGCGTTTCAGGCCTTAGTAGCCGCAGGCAAGGCCGATAAAATTAAGGTGTTTGGCTTCGATGGTGCAGATGATGTACTGGGTTCTATCAAACAAGGAAAAATCATGGCAACTGGAATGCAATTTCCTAAAGTAATGGCTCAAACCGCTGCCAATTATGCGGATGAGTACATCAAAGGAAAACGAGATTTCCCTCAAAAAGTACCAGTTGCTGTAGAATTAGTAACGCAAGAAAACGTCCAAGAATACTTAGCAAAATAGGTTCTTTATGATGTTACTTGGTCATACAATTTTATCGAACCACGTAATTTATAATCGTTTAACTTGTTGATTTTGAGTGTCTACTGATAATAGCTGTACTGATAACTTATAACTTCTTGTTACTTAACTGAACATGATAATCAGATGAAAAAGAAAAAATTAACTATTGCCCTTGCCTTACTCGGTGTAATAGCCCTCTATAATTCGGTGTATATTGACAAATTGGATATAGTAAAAGCCAAAGCAACGAAAGACCAATTTGATGCGGTGACGTATGCCCGAACCCTTTTTGCAGAAAAGATTCCTACGAAATTTAGCAAAGCTCTCGAAATTTCACACTTGACAGAACTACTAGAAAGCAAGCCAGAGGTAACCTTCAAAGACCACTCTAATGCACTCGGAATTGGTAATATTCGCTATTTTCTAACGTCTGGAAAAGGGGTTGTAAAAGCTATTTCGGATAACTATGTGACGTTAACGATTAACCAACAAACGATCAATATTGCTACCGAATACGTGTTTGGTAATGCCGTGCGTGATGCCTCTGGTTTGGTCGATATTGCAGCGTTTACCAACACGATGGATTTCAACAATATTTCGGCAGAAATCAATAAGATTATCCGTAAAGAGGTAATTCCTTCGTTCAAACATCGTGTGAAAATGGGCGAAACCGTTGAGTTTATTGGTGCGGTAGAATTCAACCAAAAGCACTTGAATTTATCGAAAATTGAAATCATTCCGATTTCGCTTAAAATTGGCGAATAGGCGGGAGTCTATTAACGGTTATCTGTAATCAGAAAGACGATAAATTGGGTTATTTTTAAAGGTTCAAAATCTTGCCTGTGTTTAACTAAGTAACTCCTAAAGTAAAGTGCCTTTTAAAACTCGTTGCCTTTCAAACTATAATTTTAAATGCTCCTTCGGGAGTTAGGGGACTTATGTTAGTCGTACAAAATATAACGAAACGATTTTCGGGAGTTACGGCTCTCGACCAAGTGAACTTCGAATTGCACGGAGGGAAAGTAAATGCCATTATCGGTGAAAATGGAGCAGGAAAATCAACGCTTATGAAAATTCTTTCGGGGGTATATCCCGATTATGAAGGACAAATTTTCTTGCATGGCAAACCTGTTAAATTTGCGAATACTCGGGAGGCTCAAGAGGCTGGAATTGCCATTATTCACCAAGAGTTAAACCTGATTCCATATTTATCCATCACCGAAAATATCTTTTTGGGAAGAGAATTGGAAAACGATTGGGGAGTGCTGAACCAGAAAGAAATGCAACAACAGACCAAAGCTTTACTGCAAAAATTAAAGCTAACTGTTGAACCTGATACCTTGG
>JALRIJ010000282.1 GCA_023255485.1 Flectobacillus sp. | reverse complement strand
AGCCTATGCTGAAAAAGTACTTGCTGGAATCGTGGGCTCTGCCTCCGCTCGGATTATGATTTCGTCCATTTCGGTAGAAGAAAATCTTTCTATGGATGAAGTATTAAACATTTTACGTACTTCTCAAGCCTTAGTTATTACCAACAAAGAACTGAAAGCCAAATCATTAGAACTAGAAAGAGCCACGAATGAACTAAAAAATGCAAATGAGATTTTGCAAAAAGCGGATACCTTGAAAGACGATTTTCTTTCGACAGTGGCTCATGAAATTCGTACTCCCCTCACTTCTATCAGAGCATTGTCTGAAATTGTACACGATAATCCGTCTATGGATGAAGAGGAACGAGAGCATTTTTTAGGAACAGTCATCAAAGAATCAGACCGTTTGAGTCGATTAATTAACCAAGTACTTGATTTAGAAAAATACCAATCGGGGAAACAGCCCGTAAGCTTCACTCCTATTGATATTCAGGATGTTATCAAAGATTCAATCGAAGCTATTTTCCAACAAGCGAAGGAAAAAAATATTCTTATTACTTTTTTACCAAACCGTTTTACGCCAAAAATTACAGGCGATTATGATAAATTGATTCAAGTAATCGTTAATCTATTATCGAATGCTATAAAGTACTGTGCCAACGATACGGGGCATATCCAAATTAGCATTCATCACGACGATGATTTTGTTTATACGGCTGTTCAAGACAATGGAGCAGGTATTGATAGAGCTTTTCAACGTTTAATTTTCGATAAATTTTATCAGGCAGAAGATCAAACCATCAAAAAACCTAAAGGAAGTGGTTTAGGACTTGCAATTAGTAAAAAAATCATTGAACTTCATCAAGGAAATATCTGGGTTGATAGTGAAATCGGAAAAGGCTCGACTTTCACGTTTAAGATACCAATAAACACCCATGTAAGTTCTGAAGATTTATAAACGGATTGCAACCTTCTTTAAACACGTAATTTTGATCCCCCCATCAATTATGAAACCAGTTATAAAAGTATTAATCGTCGATGATGAACCTAGCATACTGATGTCTCTTGAATTCTTAATGAAAAAGGAAGGCTATGAGGTATTCATTGCGAGAGATGGTCAAGAAGCCATTGAAATCATCCAGCGAGAAATTCCAAGTGTTGTCTTACTAGACATCATGATGCCTAATGTGGATGGCTATGAAGTATGCCGTTTCATTCGGGCTAACGCTCTCTATGCTCACAGTAAAGTGATATTTTTGAGTGCCAAAAATAAAGAGTTAGATATTGAAAAAGGCTATGCTGTAGGAGCGAATTTATACGTGGCAAAACCCTTTTCTACCAGAAGTTTAATCACGCAGGTTCGAAAATTATCTGAAGAATCTTTAGTCAGCGAATAAGCTATATCAATTTAGCACAAATTAATAAAAAGGTGTAGTGATACTAAAATGATTATTGTATTTTTACGAGATAAAATAGCAAGAACAATACATAAACTATTCGTAGCCCAATGAACTTACAAATAACATCCTTTGAAGATTACCAAGAAAAATACCAACATTCTGTAGAAGATCCTGAGGGGTTCTGGGCAGAGATTGCTCAAAATTTCTACTGGCGTAAACCTTGGAAAAAAACCTTAGAATGGAATTTTGAGACCGCCGAAACAAAATGGTTTAAAGGTGGTAAGATGAATATCACCGAAAATGCACTTGACCGTCATTTGGCAACTCGTGGCGACCAACCTGCCATTGTGTTTGAACCCAATGACCCTTCGGATGAGTCCACGACATTGACCTATAAAGTACTTCACGAACGTGTTTGTACTTTCGCTAACGTGCTGAAAAAGCACGGAGTACAAAAAGGAGATCGTATTTGTATCTACATGCCCATGATTCCTGAATTAGCCATTGCTGTATTGGCTTGTGCTAGAATCGGGGCAATTCACTCGGTAGTTTTTGGTGGTTTCTCTGCCCAATCAATCGCAGATCGTATCAACGACGCTCAGTGTAATCTGGTTATTACAGCAGACGGTTCTTTCCGTGGAAATAAATCAATTCCATTGAAATCAACTATGGACGATGCTTTAATCCAATGTCCATCTGTAAAAAAAGTAATCGTAGCAACTCGAACTCGTGTACCTGTTTCGATGCTTAAAGGGCGTGACCTTTGGTGGGAAGAAGAAGTGAAAACAGTTTCGTCTGTTTGTCCTGCCGAAGAAATGGATGCCGAAGATATTTTGTTCATTTTATATACATCAGGTTCAACAGGAAAACCCAAAGGGGTTGTACATACTTGTGGCGGATATATGATTTATTCGACCTATACCTTTGCGAACGTTTTCCAATATCAAGAAGGACAAACGCATTTCTGTACCGCTGATATTGGTTGGATTACAGGGCACTCGTATATCGTATATGGCCCACTTTGTTATGGGGCTACAACCTTATTATTTGAAGGTGTACCAACTTACCCTGATGCTGGACGATTCTGGGATATTGTTACCAAACACAAAGTAGATATTTTATATACTGCTCCTACGGCAATCCGTTCGTTAATGGGCTTTGGAGATGAGTTTGTAGAAGGTAAAGATTTAAGCAGCCTTAAAGTACTAGGTTCGGTAGGTGAGCCTATCAACGAAGAAGCGTGGCACTGGTATAACGAAAAGGTAGGACATAAAAATTGTCCAATTGTGGATACGTGGTGGCAAACCGAAACGGGTGGTTTAATGATTTCACCAATTGCCAACGTAACACCAACCAAGCCGTCGTATGCAACCCTTCCATTGCCAGGGGTACAACCCTTACTAGTAGATGAAAAAGGAGATGAATTAGTCGGAAATGGGGTTTCAGGTAACTTATGTATTCGTTTCCCTTGGCCTGGTATCATTCGTACTACCTACGGCGACCACGAACGTTGTGTGCAAACGTATTTCTCTACGTATAAGGGATTATACTTCACTGGCGACGGTTGTTTACGTGATGAAGATGGTTACTACCGTATCACTGGACGTGTGGATGACGTTATCAACGTATCTGGACACCGTATTGGTACGGCAGAGGTTGAAAATGCCATTAACATGCACTTGGGCGTAGTGGAATCTGCAATCGTTGGCTATCCACACGACATCAAAGGGCAGGGTATCTATGCTTACATCATCATGGATAAAGAGCAAGAAGATATTGATTTGACTCGTAGAGATATTTTAGCAACCGTAACTCGTATTATTGGACCAATTGCCAAACCTGATAAAATTCAGTTTGTATCGGGTTTACCAAAAACTCGTTCTGGAAAAATCATGCGTAGAATCCTAAGAAAAGTAGCCGAAGGTGAAACCTCTAACTTAGGTGATATTTCTACCCTACTTGACCCGAACGTAGTCGCTGAAATTATTGACGGAATGGTTAAATAAAATTTTAGGAATTTTGGATGATGGATTTTGAATTTTGAATTAAGGTTAATCGGCTGTTATTTGGATAAAAGGCTGTTTGGCTTGGTCTAAGCATTCAAAATCCCACAACAAAAAAGGCGTATTTTAGAGAATGTTCTAGAATACGCCTTTTTTCACTATAGAGGGTATTCAAATTATTTTTCAAAGGTTATTAAAAATGGATACAATGTATGTGTACAAGACTTGCCATTATAGAAATATGCTTCTTCTATTAACTCAGAACCTCCACATTCATCTACTTTAGCTCGAAGAAAAGTAGTTAGCGTATCCACATCCACTTTTCCATCCATAGATATATGTCTAAAATAATATGTTTTGTGTAACCCTTTCTCAAATATCTCTTTAGAATCAATCGCTGATTTTTTAATAGAAGCTAGAAAACTCCAAGTATAAGATGCTC
>JALRIJ010000281.1 GCA_023255485.1 Flectobacillus sp. | reverse complement strand
AGTATTTGGTCAACAACAGATGTACTGACAGATTCACCAACTAAACATTGGACTGGCACAGATCATTCACTTATCGGTAACTTAAACGTAGATGGGCAAGTTTATCGTTTTTTAGGAAATAAAGCGACTACGTACCGAGCTATTTTACCTGCTGGCGATGACAAAAATTATGAGGCTGCTTATACCGAAACAGCTCCTGCTGCCGATTGGATGCAACCTAGCTTTAACGATAGTCAGTGGAAAAAAGGGCTTGCTCCTTTTGGCAATGCTCAGTCCATTTCTAAAACGATGTGGTTGTCTCGAAATATCTGGATGCGTAGAACGTTTCAGCTTGATAATCCGAGTAGTCTGAATGCCCCTATTTTGAAATTACAGCACGACGATGAGGTAAAGGTCTATCTGAATGGCTCTCTTATTTATGATGCAGGTTGTTGTGCAGGAAAATACCTGTATTTACCCATGTCAGCAGACATGAAGAGTAAACTGAAAAAAGGGGAGAATGTCTTGGCGATTCATGTAGTAAATTCAGGAGGGGGAGATGCCCTCTTAGATGTGGGAATTGTTGAAAAAAATGTTCCTCCTGTAAATCCTAATGAACATATAGCGGTACAAAACAGTGTTCGCATGAATGCCACGCAAACGATTTATGATTTTACCTGTGGGAAGATAAACTTAGAAGTAACATTTACTTCTCCGCTGTTAATCAATGATTTGTCGATTTTAGCAAGACCTGTTTCGTATATTACTACCAAAGTGAGAGCGACAGATGGCAAAAATCATGCAGTGCAAGTAGCTTTGGGTGCGTCCACAACGATTGCGACCAATCACGTTTCGCAAGAAGTAAGCACGCAAAAATACGTGACGAATAACTTAGCGATTTTGAAGGCAGGCACAAAAGAGCAAGCTATTTTACAAAAAAGAGGCGATGATTTACGGATTGATTGGGGCTATATGTATCTAGCAACTCAAGCGGGAGCTAACGTAAACCAGTCGATTACGACAAACGATGGGGTAATGCTAGGGAAAGAGTCAATGTCAGGGAAACAATTGGTATTGAATACTACCATTAATGTAGGCAAGGTCGGAGCAACAAGCAAAGAACAAGTTATTATGCTAGGGTATGACGACCTATATGCGGTTCAGTATTTTGGAAAAAACCTATTGCCTTGGTGGAAAGAAAACGGTACAACGATGGAACAGGCTTTAGCGACAGCGGCTACAAGTTATTCGGAAGTGATTAAAAAATGTAAGGCAATCAACCAAACTATTTATCAAGATGCCTTGAAAGCAGGAGGGGAGAAGTACGCAAAATTATGCGAATTGGCTTATCGTCAGGCAATTGCAGCTCATAAGTTGGTAAAAAGCCCAGAAGGGGAGATTTTATTTTTATCAAAAGAAAACTTTAGTAATGGTTCTATCAATACGGTTGACGTAACGTATCCTTCTGCTCCGCTATTCTTATTGTACAACCCTGAATTAATGAAAGGAATGTTGAATGGGATTTTCTATTATAGTGAAAGTGGAAAGTGGAAAAAACCGTTTGCCGCACACGATTTGGGGACGTATCCTTTAGCAAATGGGCAAACCTATGGCGAAGATATGCCTGTGGAAGAATGTGGTAATATGCTCGTATTGGCAGCCGCTATTTGTAAAGCCGAAGGAAATAACGAGTATGCCAAAAAACACTGGAAGGTATTGAGTATTTGGGCTGACTATTTGAGTAAAGAAGGATTTGACCCAGCCAATCAATTATGTACGGATGATTTTGCAGGGCATCTTGCTCGGAATAGTAACCTTTCGGCAAAAGCAATTGTGGCCTTAGAGGCTTATGCTCAGTTGGCGAAAGAATTAGGAGAAACGGCTGTCTATGAGCAATATAGTGCTCTTGCCAAAGGATTTGTGAACAACTGGATGAACATGGCTGCTGATGGAGATCACTATGCCCTGACTTTTGACAAAAAAGGTACATGGAGTCAGAAATATAATTTGGTTTGGGATAAGGTATTAAATATGAATTACTTCCCGAAAGAGGTTTTTGCAAAAGAAGTTCGTTATTACTTGACCAAACAAAACGAATTTGGCTTGCCATTAGATAGCAGAGCTACTTATACCAAGTCGGATTGGGTAATTTGGACATCTGTATTAGCGAACAATCAGCAAGACTTTGAGGCGTTTATAAACCCTATGTATCATTATGCGGTGGCTACTAGTTCAAGAGTACCTATTAGTGATTGGCATGAAACAAAGTCGGGTAGAATGGTTGGATTTCAGGCACGAAGTGTTGTGGGAGGATACTTTATGAAAGTATTAGAAGCAAAATTTAGAAATAAGTAAGTATTCCGACTAGTAACAAAGAGGTGTGTAAAAAGTCAAAAGTTTATGAGTGACCGTCGCTCAGGTTAAAGCCAAAATGGAATAAAATGCTTTAAATGTTAAACTCCGAACTTTTTACACACCTTCTTTCTATTTCGGTAACGCTAATAACTCGGTTGTAGCTACAGGAGTTCCAAAATTGGGAGTTCCGTCTGCATTCCATGTAAACCGCTGAGCTCTTGGCGAACGAAAATGCCCACATCCTTGTCCAGCTTCAGCATTGGCATGATACAAAATCCAGTCTTCTTTTCCGTTAGGTGATTTGAAAAAGGAGTTATGCCCTGGGGCAAATACCTTATTGGCAGGAGCTTGTTTGAAAACAGGAACAGGTGATTTTTTCCAGCTAGTGGCATCAAGCAAATTCGATTGGGTAGTAGCACTGAGCATTCCCAACGCATAAAAGTCTGTCCAACAGCCACTTGCTGAATAAACGATAAATACCTTGTTACCATGTTGTAAAAACTGAGGTCCTTCGTTGACATTCACGTGCTTGAGACCATTTTTTTCATTCACATCTCCATATTTTTCCCAGTCAAAATCAGAGCCAGAAATTTTGACACGCTTACTACTAATTGTCCATGGGTTATTCATTTGGGCAATATAAATATTTTGTTGGCCATTCACATCTCCTTCCCAACCAGACCAAATTATATAGAGTTGCTTATTGAGTTCAAAGACATCGCCATCAATCGCCCATTTGTTTGACTCGTCGGCAACCTGTCCTTTAAAAGTCCATTCGCCTTCCATCGGATTTTGGTTAGCATTTTCCAAGACATACATACGATGGTTTTCATTATCGCCATTATCTGCCGCAAAATACATGTACCATTTGCCTCGCAGATAGTGAATCTCTGGAGCCCATAGTTCTTTGGAGTAATTGGTGCCTACAGGAGGAGTCCAAATGGTTTTGCTTTCGGCGGTTTTTAGATTAGCTAGGTTAGCTGTTTTCCAGAGCACCAAGCGATTTCCCATGGTGTGAGTATAGTAATAGTAACCATCCTTATAAATGCTGTAAGGGTCTGCCCCGTATGGCAGAAGCGGATTAGAAAAAGAGGCTTTGTCCACTGCTTGAGCACAGCCAGTACCCCATGAGAGGATAGCGAGTCCTAAGGCTAGTACGATTTTGTTCATCTTGCTATTTGTTTAAGCGTGAGTAATAAAAAGAGGTTGCCTCAAAGGTACAACCTTAGAAGCAACCTCATAACGATGCTTGTTTTTACTTGTAATCAACTTTTTGGACAGCAGAGAAAATCATATCTTCTACGCCACTAATTTTGAGTCCAATACGGGCGTAAACATAATTTTGTGTAGGCGACATATTAGGTACATCGACCGACAAGCTAATTTTACTCACATCCGTAATGGCAGAACCAGCCATGTCCACCGATTTAATGTTGTTTGCTCTGGATACAAATTGCGTTTTGTTGATAAACAAATAAACCCTTTCGATTGATTT
>JALRIJ010000280.1 GCA_023255485.1 Flectobacillus sp. | reverse complement strand
TCATGGCACAAAGTACAGGCGTAAGCGTAAGAGCGACAAAACCCGAAATGACAATTGAGGTGGCCATGGTAATCGCAAATTGACGATAGAAAATCCCTACTGGCCCTGTCATAAAGGCTACTGGAACGAATACCGCAGTCATTAACAAGGTGATGGCAATAACGGCACCACTGATTTCTCCAATAACTTTTCGGACGGCATTGTAAGGGGAGAGGTGTTCTTCTTCCATCTTGGCATGGACGGCCTCGACGACGACAATGGCATCATCGACCACAATACCAATTGCTAATACAAGGGCAAAAAGTGTAATCATGTTGATGGTTAGCCCAAAAAGCTGCATGAACATAAATGCCCCAATCAAGGAAACAGGCACGGCAATCGTCGGAATTAAGGTCGAACGCCAGTCACCCAAGAAAATAAACACCACCAAGGCTACCAAGATAAAGGCATCTCGTAGGGTGTGAATTACGTTTTCGGTGGACGCATCCAAGAAGTTAGAAACGTCATAGCTAATTTCATAATCCATACCGGGTGGGAAGGTTTTCTTCATTTGCTCCAACTGGGCTTTTACCTTGCCGATTACCTCACTCGCATTACTACCATACGTTTGTTTTAAGACAATTGCCGCAGAAGGGTGTCCGTTTAGGTTCGAGTAAATGTCGTAATATTCACTACCTAACTTTACTTCCGCTACATCTTTTAGGCGAAGAATTTCTCCATTCGGATTCGCTCTGACAATCACGTTTTCGTATTCTTCGGGTTTACTAAAACGGTCAGAATATGCCAATACATATTCCAAGGATTCCGAACGGCTCCCGTCTCCTCTACCAATACGACCTGCTTTCCCAATTACACTTTGGTCGTTGAGGGCTTCCATGATTTCATCTGGCGAAATGTTGTACGCTCGCATACGGTCAGGGTTCAACCAAACACGCATGGCATACTGACGGCTACCCAAAATTTTAGCTTGTCCAACCCCGTTAATCCGTTGTAATTCTGGAATCATGTTAATTCCTGCATAGTTAAACAGGAATTTCATGTCTGAATTTTTATCCTTACTATACAAGTTCACGTACATCAACATACTGGGCATGATGGGCGTAATGACGACCCCTTCCCGTTGTACGAGGGCTGGTAATTTGTTGGTTACTTGTTGGACACGGTTAGAAACCTGTACCAACGCTTCGTCTGGGTCTGTGCCTAAATTAAAGACGATTTGAATGTTGGCTTCCCCTGCACTGGTGGCATCGGAAGTCATGTATTTCATGCCCCAAGCACCGTTGATGGATTGTTCAAGTGGAATGATAACCGACTCTGCCAATGATTTAGCACTTGCACCAGGGTACGATGCTGATACCATGACCATCGGAGGAGCAATCGAGGGGAACTGCGATGTTGGCAGTGTCTTGATAGCCAATACGCCCATGAAAATAATAACGAGCGATAAAATGATGGCTAAAACGGGCCTCTTTATGAATTTATTAAACATAGTTCTTCGTTGTTTGAATCCTTAGGATTATTCAGCATATACTTTTAATTGAGAGATTACCTTTTTAGGGTCTTCGTAGTTATAGCTAATTTTGGTATTGTCTTTTACCTTGCGAATACCTTCCAAAAGAATCTTGTCATTTTCGGTTAAACCACTCTTAATTACATATAAATCAGGCATTTCTGCCGCTACGGTAATTTCTCTTGCACGAGCAATATTGTCCTTTCCGACTACATACACGTATTTCTTTTCTAAGACTTCAAACGTTGCTTTTTGCGGAATAATCAAGGCGTTTTTGAAAGGAACAACCATTTCGATATTGCCTGTTTCGCCATGACGTAACAGCCCCTTAGGGTTCGGAAACGTCGCTCTAAAGGCAATGTTACCTGTTTCGTTATCGAAATCTGCTTCTATGGTTTCTTCTACACCAGGGTGTTCAAATAACTGGTGATTTGCCATGGCAAGCTGAACTTTCATGGTACCTGTCGTTGGATGATGCTGTTTATAATTCAAATATTCAGCTTCTGGAACGTTGTAATACACCCACATTTTGCTGTTGTCCGAAAGCGTTGTCAGTAAATCTCCTTCGTTCAAAAGGCTTCCTAATCGTACTTGGAAGTGATCCATAATACCATCGAAAGGAGCTCTGATTTGCGTAAATCCTAAATGCACTTTCGAGATACCTAACTCTGCTTTTGCTTTGTCTAATTTTGCTTTCGCCAACGCTAACTCGTTGCGAGACACAATGTTACTGTCTGCCAATTGCTTGGTGTTTCGGTATTCCACTTCCACTAAATTTACTTCTGCCTGAGCTTTTTGTACTTCGGCTTGGTATTGCAAAGGTTGGATTTCAAACATCAATTGTCCCTTTTTGACAAACTTACCTTCGTCCACATAAATCTTTTTGAGATAGCCTCGTTCTAAGGCTCTAAGCTCGATGTGCTGGATGGCGTGAATTTGACAAACATACTCGTTAGTAATGGTCGTATCCTGCTTTAAAGGACTTGTAACCAGTAGTTTACTGTCTTCTTTCTTTTCTTCTTCTTTTTTGGAATCGCAACTGCTAAGGCACAACAAAGCACCCAAACCTGTTAGCATGAGAAGTTGTTTCATGATCAAGTTCTGTTAATGAGAGAAATAATTAAAAATTTAAACAGTCAAAAGCATACGGAGACAGCAGACAATCGTTGGCTGTGTGTGCTTTGAATAAAAATGTAATTGGGATAAAGGGAGAGGTTGGCTTACAGGCTATGAAGAAGCGTTACGCTTACCTATACAAATGCTTGTGAATCTGCTGTAAAATGTAGGATGATTATTTAAAAAGCATCACATATCATTCAAGCATTCACAAAGACTACTGTGTGATAAAACGAAAGTTCTTGTTAGACAACTGTTGAGAAAACCTCAGGAAAGGGGGAATCAAATCATATTCTGAAGACACTGAATACGATAAATAATTTGTTAAGCGAAAATTGTTGAATATGCTTACTGAAGTGTAAGACTTTGGACGTGGTAAGCACCGAAAGAACCGCATACCAACTATAAAATAGTTTTGGAGCGATGAATGGGCTTGCTAATTGATGATTGCTTACAAGTGCATGGTCATCTTCTTCCTCTACTTTTTCTTCGTCGTAATCAAAAAAGGTTTTTTCTTGACCACTAGAAACAGATGAAAAGGCTGCTACTAATGCTTGTTGCTGTTTTAAGAGCTTAGGCTCTTTGAGATGTTGGACAGGGACAAAAGAAGCATACTTCCCGTTGTTGTAGGCACTTAGCTGATTACTAAGTCCTAACAGCAGGATGCTGATGGATAAGAGATATTTTATCGTTGCCTTTGTCATTGTGGGAACTAAAGTAGTTGACGATGATTATTCAATCAAAATTTTCAAACTTATATTTTTAAGGAAAATCAAAAGTTCTTCTATTTCTTACATTCTATCTTTATATGTTTTAAATTTTATGATAAAAGTCATCAGTGCTACTGCTTGTTTTTTTGAAAAAAAGGTTTAAATAAAGTCAAAACTTAAAGAAGAAATACGTACTTGTTGAGGCCTACTATGTACGAAAAAGAGGAAGGATAAGGAAGAAGAGCGGTTGAGTGCAGATTGTATTTTTTGTTAGATATAACGCATAAGTAGTCGCCAGTTTAAAGTTTAATGTTCAAAGATTTCGATAAATCGCTATTATTTAATAGCTTATACCATATCTTCTGCCATCGAACAGCGTGAATAAAACAAAACTACCCCAGAACATTTGATTGTTCTGGGGTAGTTTTGTTTTGTTATGCAACGTACTACAATTTCATCAAGAAAGTCAACTCCGCTGGAACTGCCAATAACTCGTCTGCTTTACCA
>JALRIJ010000027.1 GCA_023255485.1 Flectobacillus sp. | reverse complement strand
ACAAATGCCCTCTAATGCCAGAGCAGGTACTTGAAAACAAATGGACTTTCCGCCTCCCGTAGGCAACAAGGCAAGGGTATCCGTCTTGTGTAAGACCGATGAAATGATGTCTTCCTGCAAAGGTCGAAAGCTCGAATAACCCCAATATTGTTGAAGGATTTGATGGATAGACATGGTGTATTCTTGTAGTCGTCAGTTGAAAGTTTAAAATGTAGATAAGTAGCTATTATCTAATAAATGAGACAATAAATAGCTTGTACTATTTGTCAACGAGTGCTTTTGTCGATAAATTTTACTTCAACCAACCTGCATAAGTTAAGTAATTATTGGCAGTACGCATAAAGACTTCTGCAGCTTGTGGCGATACGTCTTTTAGGTATTTGGCAGGGTTTCCTGCATAAATTGTTCCAGACGGAACACGAGTATTTTGTGTCACAATAGCTCCTGCGGCAATGATCGATCCACGTTCAATAACTGCTCCATCCATGACGATTGCCCCCATCCCGATTAACACTTCGTCTTCGATTGTACAGCCGTGAACAATGGCGTTGTGAGCAATGGATACATAATTACCAATGGTGGTCGTCGTTTTTTGGTAAGTGGCATGAATGACAGCTCCATCCTGAATATTGGTATTGTGGCCAATCGTGATGGTATTTACATCTCCACGGATTACAGCATTAAACCACACGGTACAATTGTCGCCCATGGTAACATCACCAATAAGCGTTGCATTTTCGGCAAACCAGCAGTTTTCGCCGTGTGAGGGACTGATTCCTTTGATAGCTTTGATAAGAGTCATGGCTTCTAGTTTTTTTTGTAAAGTTAGAAGATGACAGGAAGAAATCGGGAGAGCTAGCTATTTTTATCTTATTCTTTAATATCAAAACGCCCGTCACGTAGGGTTACGATGTCGTTTGGGTTGTTTTTATTGATAAAAGAAACCGTAAATTTTCCCGAATAAATTTTTTGCAGGGAGTCGAAATGCGTGATGGTTATACTATTTTCAAAAGAGGGATGGATGACGTATTGTTCACAATTTCCACTCTTACATTTTTGATAAACACTTGCATAAGGACTGAATTGGATATTGCTACCTTGTTTAGGAAAATAGGTCATAAATCTGTATGTACCTTCTCCTTTTACGCTATTGACCATAAAACTAAGAGATTCTAATGTCTCTTGATTATTGACAGCAATACGTAGGGTCTGAGCGGTATATTTTCCCCAAATAGCTTCGGGTACATGGTAGTTGGAATTGCTTTGGAAACGTTGAAAAGGAGTCCATTTTATTCCATTGATTTCAGCCCCGAAAGTTTGCTTTCCCTCTTGTGTAGGAGCAGGCAATTCGGCAGGCTGTACATAGTCATTTTCCTCACAACTACTAAGTGTGGTCAGTGTGATAAATAGCCCTATGTAGTAGAAAATCTTCATACGTCTAAAATAATACTTTTTTGTTAAATAATATAACTTTATATATTATTTTTTCTGCTAATTAAGAAATAAAAATTACCTATAAAGTAAAAAAACGTATGATTTTTTATGAAAATATTGAGTAATAAAAACATTTTTACTTGTTAAATATTAAGTAATTGTGTAATAATATGTTATTTTTGCATTGAATTTGAACTTGTAATAATTTATTGAGTATTCCTATACTCATTTGACAACCGCATCAAACCTCCATTCTCAAAACCTAGTTGTTGTCTAAATTTTATTTTATTACAATTATTAATAGTTCAATTCATCCATGAAAAAAAATCATTTCTTTGTTTTTCTACTTCTTCTATCTACTTATTACTCAGCTTTTTGTCAAGTTTCAGGCTTCCAAGATAATATTTTTGCGAGTGGCTTTAGTAGTGTTAATGGTATTACTTTTGACACCGATGGTCGGTGCTACGCTTGGGAAAAAGATGGTCAAGTTTGGGTTCGATTGCTCGATGGGCAATGGCGTATGATACTGAATATTGGGGAAGAAGTGAACATTCAGACCGACTGTGGTTTGAAGGGTTTTGCCCTTGACCCTAATTTCTTGACTAATGGGTATATTTATTTACTCTATGATGTCGATCGTTATTTTCTTTTAAATTATGGAACACCCTCTTACAATCCGAATGGAAATGACTATGCCAATGCTTCTATTGGGAGAATTACCCGTTATACGGTTAATTTGACAGACTTCACTGTTCCGACGAGTTCTCGTTTGGTACTTCTTGGAAAAGATAAATATGATGGTTTTCCTCTTCTTGCCGAGACCCATAATACAGGAGCATTACTCTTTGGTACAGATGGAACTTTGTTGGCATCTTGTGGGGAATCTACTCATTATACGATAGATAACGGCTATAACCCCAATACTTATTTTCAGCAGGCGATTTATGATGGTATTTTGAAAACCGATAATCCAGCGACTCCTTCCATCAATGAGGATGACAACGTAGGAGCATGGCGGGCTCAGATGGTCAACAGTTTAAATGGTAAAATTATACGAATCAATCCTGCTACGGGAGAGGGAGTCCCGAGTAATCCCTTTTATGATGCAAGTAATCCCAGAGCTGCTAAGTCTCGAGTATGGGCAATGGGTTTTAGAAATGGCTTTCGTATGACATTGAAACCTAATACAGGAGCCCATTCACCCTCAGAAGCCAACCCTGGAACGATTTATATTGGCGATGTAGGAGGTTCATTAAAAGAAGAAGTGGATGTTGTGACGCAAGGCGGTCAAAACTTTGGGTGGCCACGTTATGAAGGCATGGATGAGGGCGATTCTCCGATTATTTATTACCCTAATAACCGTAATGAATTTTTAGTGCCTTTTACGCACAGAAAGCCCATGTTAGACTACCGTTATGGAGGTAGTAGAGCCTATAAAAATGGTCAACTAACCAATGTGAAGTCTTTTAATCCTAATTTTGATATAGAAGGAACGTGTATTATCGGGGGTGTTTTTTATACAGGAACTAATTTCCCATCGGAATATCAGGGGACTTATTTATTTGGAAATTTTGATAACAGTGGAAACTCTACTACGTTAAATTGGATTCACTCTTTCTCGTTTAATAATAATTCGGATGAATTAGAGCATATCAAGCCTCTTAATTACATGGCCAATGGTGTAACGGCAATGGCTGTCAATCCAGTTAATGGCTATTTGTATTATGCTTCTTATGTTGGTAGTATCCGTGAATTGAAGTACGATACCGGGAATCAACCACCTGTTGTGAAGGTCTCAAAAGAGGTGTATTGGGGAGCAAGTCCTTTGGCGGTAGGTTTTGATGCAAGTACTTCTATTGATCCAGAAGGGGGCGTGCTAACCTATCGTTGGAATTTTGGCGACGGAAGTCCCATTGTGGTAGGAGGGGCTACACCTACTCATACATTTATCGCTTCCAGTGCAGTTCCCACTACCTATACAGTGAGTGTAGAAGCAACCGATCCGTTAGGAGCTTCTACTACCAAAACCATCATGGTTTATTTGAATAATACGCCTCCTGTGATTGTGAGTACATCCCTCGATCATCTTGGAATTTATGCCAACAGAGAAGCTTCCTATGTGGCTCTTAGAGCCACGGTGTCAGATACAGAAACGTCTAGTAATCAACTTAGTTACCAGTGGGAATCAGCATTGCATCATAATACTCATAATCACCCCAACCCTGTGAGTCACTCCAATGTATCAGGGTTTATGATGACCCCTCTTCCGTGTGATGGGAATACGTATTTTTACCGAGTTACCTTAACGGTTTCGGATTTGCAGGGGCTTTCAACCAAAGTCATCAAGGATATTTATCCTTCTTGTAATGGAGATTCTATTCCACCGTCTATTCCTCAAAACTTGGTGGCATCAACTAAGACAGACTCTACCATTACCCTTACATGGAATGCTTCGAGTGATAATCAAGGGGTTTTACAGTATGAAGTTATCAACATCGGTATTGATACGACATACACTTCGGATACGACCCTGTTGGTTACTAACCTTACTCAAGAAACAACGTACTCTTTTAAAGTACGAGCGATGGATATAAATGGGTTGTACTCTGTTGCTAGCGATAGTTTAGCGGTACTGACTGAGCCTATTCATCTACCTGTTTTGGGGGATGAATACCTTTTCCGAGATGCAATCGTTGCTCCTTGGACTAGTCAAAGTTCTTTTGAAAGGTTAAGTTTTATAAGCACTTCCAACTTTAAAATTGAAAACAAAGTCATAAGATTGGATAGTCCTATCAATGGAGATGAAATTAGTTTCGTCTATGGCGATTATCCCTTGTTTACAGAAGACTTTTTGCCAGGGATTGGCTTTTGGGTCTATAATGCAGGGGAGAGTTCGTTTAATTTTCAGTTAAAAGTATGTCCTAAAACGACAGTAAGTGGAGATAGTATTCAATTGACTGCCTTACCTCAAAAGTGGAATTATTACCTCATTCCGTGGACTTCTCTTAATAATCCTGTGAGGGTAGCAAAAGTGAGTCTTCAAATGATGGCAAGTCAGGCTGCTTCGTTGTATGTTGACGAGCTTAAATTAGTGCATTGTGCAAATATGGCCACTGTAAAGAGTGGTAATTGGGATGACCCCACAATTTGGAGTTGTGGTCGAATTCCTATGGCAACCGACAGCGTTACAATCAGGGCAAATGATACTATTACCGTTTTAAGTGGGACGAGTGCGACCCTGTGGTTACTGAACTTACTAGGTTCTTTGAATATTGAGAGTGGAGCTGTTTTTGATATGAAGAGCTATTAAAAGACTAGTTGGGTGCGGAAAATAGTGCGAATATTTTATTTTGTGGAAAATAAAATAAAACTTTACTATTCAATAGATTATAATTTAGTGTTTAAACCTTTTGGGGGATAAAAGGTCTAACATCTAAGTTATAATCCGCCACTAATAGAAAAGTCACGATGAAAGCATTATCCGCTCTTTGTTTGTTATTACTCCTTGTTATATTCAGTTCTATAGGTCAAACATCTAGTTTTCAAGATACCAACTACGCTAGTGGTTTTGGGAGTGTCAACGGTATTACGTTCGATGCTGTCGGTAGGTGTTTTGCTTGGGAAAAAGAAGGGAAAGTTTGGGCAAAACATACCGATGGAGATTGGCATCAACTCTTGGATTTGGCAGAGGAGGTAAATACTAACACTGATTGTGGGCTGAAAGGTTTTGCCTTAGATCCCAATTTTTTAACTAATGGTTATATCTATTTATTATACGAGGTAGAACATTACCATTTATTTCATTACGGCCTACCCGATTATGACCCCAATATGAGCGAATATGAAAGTGCTTCTATTGGGCGTATCACTCGCTATACCCTTGATTTTACTAGTTTCTCCATTTTACCAAATAGTCGTTTCGTGTTAGTAGGTAGAGATAAAAATGATGGTTTTCCTATGATTGCCGAAACGCATAATGTAGGAAGTTTAGTTTTTGGAACAGATGGAACGCTTTTAGCTTCTTGTGGCGAATCAACCCATTATACCCCAGATAACGGCTCGAATCCAAACACTTATTACCAGCAAGCAATAGCAGATGGTATTTTAACACGGGATGACCCCACCACGCCTGACCTTAACGAAGATGACAATGTGGGGGCATGGCGGGCTCAATTAGTGAATTCATTGAATGGAAAAATCATACGAATTGACCCTGCAACGGGTGATGGAGTCTCTAGTAATCCATTTTATGATGCCAGTAACCCTCGAATGCCTAAGTCAAGAGTTTGGGCGATGGGTTTTAGAAATCCTTTTCGGATGTCAATAAAACCAAACACTGGAAGCACGAATCCAGATGATGCTAACCCTGGCGAAATTTTTGTAGGCGATGTGGGATTAGGACAGAAAGAGGAGGTTAATATTGTAAAACAAGGGGGACAAAATTTTGGCTGGCCTATCTATGAAGGAATGACAGAAGACAATAGTCCTCTAGTGCCTTATCCAGAAAATCGTCCTGAATTTACGAATGCTTTTAATTGGAGTCACCCCGCAGTAGATTACCGAGGACAGGGTGCCAGAGCTTATAAAGGAGGAAGTGCCGTTGATGTAACGACCTTTAATCCTGCTTTTAATATTATCGGAAATTGCGTCATCGGAGGTGTTTTTTATACTGGAACAAATTTCCCTCGTGAGTACCAAGGTGCTTACATGATAGGGAACTTTGATAATGGAGATGATTATCTGACCGAAAACTGGATTCATTCGCTTTCCTTTGATTCGTCTAATGAATTGCAAAAGCTTTTGCCTCTTGATAGTACGGCAATGGGAGTAACCTGCATTGCGGAAAATCCTATAAATGGTTATCTGTACTACGCATCGTATGTAGGAAGTATCCATGAAATCAAATACGCCTCTTCTAATCAAGCTCCTCTTGCAAAAGTAACACAAGCGATTCATTGGGGTGTAGCCCCGCTGACGCTTACGCTGGATGCGAGCACTTCAACAGACCCAGACAATGACTCGTTGAGTTATACATGGGATTTTGGAGATGGTAGTCCTGTTGAAGCTGGGAGTAATGTCACTCATACGTTCAATGCTCCAGATACTGCTGTTTATACTGTTACTGCTACGGTAACAGTTACTGATATTCATGGATTAAGTAGTACTGCTACTGTATTGATTTCCCTGAATAATACACCTCCCACCATTAATTCGACATCGGTAGATAACATTGCTATTTTTGAAAATAAAACAAACCTTCAGCTAGCTTTGGAGGCGAGTGTGCAAGATAAGGAAAGTGATAGGAGTCTTCTGAGTTATAAATGGGAAACAGCTTTGCATCATAATACCCATAATCACCCTAATCCAGTCAGTAATGCGGAAACATCATCCGTGATATTGAGTCCCGTCCCTTGTGATGGTAATCTCTATTTTTATCGAGTAAAACTAACTGTTACTGATCCTCAGGGACTTCCGACGGTTTATGTTAAAGATATTTATCCTAATTGTACCACAGAAGTGCGTGATACAATTGCTCCAAGTGTGCCACAAAATTTACAGCTTGTGGCTAAAACGTACCATACAATTCATTTATCTTGGGATGCTTCCACAGACAATGTCAGGGTTGCAGGTTATCAGCTAATTGCTGGAACAGATACGATTTGGACAACACAAAATACGTATGCTTTTGAAAATTTGACAGCCGAAACGAATTATCGTTTTGTGGTGAGAGCTCAGGATGCTTCGGGTAATTGGTCTGACTTTACGAATGCGTTAGAAACAGTCACGGAGTCTGTACCCGATACGATTCCTCCCAGTGTTCCGCAACATTTAACAGTGGGTAGTAAAAGCGAAACTTCCGTGCAACTGATTTGGAATAGAGCCTCTGATAATCGTGGTGGTGTTACCTACCAACTCTTTAGAATTGGAGGAGAAATGCTCACTACATCCGATTCAATATTAACAGTTACTAACCTACTTCCAGAGACTGTCTATCAATTTTACATCAGAGCAGTGGATGGTTCAGGGCTTTTGTCTGCAATAAGTGATACTATTTTAGTCGAGACATTACCTATTCATCCTGCTATTGTACAGGATGAATACATCTATAGAGATAATGTGGCAAGTGCTTGGGCTAATATTACCTCTCTTGCAGGTTTGACAATCCAAGAAGGGGCTGGGTATAAAATTGACAGTTTCGCAATTAAACTAGTATCTCCTGTTCAAGGCTCACGCCTGACTTTTCAGTACTTAAATGCCCCTTTATTTACGAGTGATTTTCCTGACGGAATTAGCTTTTGGGTGTACAATACTGATTCAACGGCATTACCACTTGTATTTCATTCTTTCCAGACTAGTGGAGGAGGAGCTACTAGTAAAGAAGTATCAGCTTTACCTCGACAATGGACTCCAATAAGTATTGCTTGGAATGAGCTAGGTACACCAACGAGAATTGCAAAAATTGCGATTGAAATGAATGCTTCACAGGGGCGTTCCCTATATATCGACGAGTTAAAACTTGTACATTGTGCTATGATGAACTCCGTAAAAAGTGGTGATTGGAATGATGCCTCTGTTTGGAGTTGTGGTCGTGTGCCAATTGCAACGGATAGCGTCACTATTCGTCAAACCGATACGATTACCGTGCTGAATGGCATAAGTGCTACGATGCGACTGCTGAACTTACTGGGTCATTTACAGCTAGAAAGCGGAGGTATTATCGATATGAAAAATTATTAAAAAAAGACGGCTACCAAAATCAAGGTAGCCGTCCTTTTTGTTTAAAATCCTTCTTTTTCTACCTCTTTTTTCTTTTCTGGTTTGGCAGGCGTTTGGTCTTCTTTGTTGTCTGTCTTACTTGCTGTTTTATTCGTTGCTTTTCTTACTTTGGTACGATACATTTCTGCATAACGATCAACAAAGGCTAGCTTTTCTTCCGAGCCAACTCCTAGGAACGAGTACGCATTTTTTCCACTACCCTTTTTGACTCCCTTTGCTTTTGTGCTAACAATGGCATTGAAATCGTTATCAGACGAAATAACACCCATTTCATTTTTCAAGAAAGCCATGTAATACCAAACATCTGGAGAAGCTTCTAAGTAGAGATAAAATTCGTCGCCATCTACTGTTTTTCGAATTTCGATTTGTCCCTCCATTTCGGTATTAATATCTACATCACCAATAGTCGCAATACTCAATTTACCAACCGTATAATAGGATGAATGGGTATCTGAATAACGAAGGTTTGCTTTGGAAATCACCATCGTTGTATTCAGTTTTGAATTAAAGGTATTCAGAGCAACGTGCTCATTCTTGATTCTTCTTTCAAACGGGTCAACTACTTTTCCACCCAATAAGTTAGCTAATTTTGACATTAAATGATCTCTGTCTTCGGGTTCATCGGCACTGGCATTATCTCTTGCTTCTGCATTCGTCTTGACGATTTTGTCAGCCATCGTTTTTAATACTTCCGTAGGAACAGGGAAATTAAGTACCATCAGTTGGTCAAACTTATAGCGACCACTATCCGTTCTCATTTGGGCAAAACCTGTTGTTTGAACATAGTTGGCAGGTGAGAAGAAATGAAATACCCCTTCTAAATTGAGCGTTTTCTTATCATCGTCATAGATGTAACGATTGACTTCATACGACTTTTCTTTATCCTCAGAACCAATTTCAAAACGACTCGTTTTCGGAATGTCTCTTAACTTTCCAACAGCCACAAATAAGTCTTCGTCTTTCGCATCACCTTTATTACCTAAGAAGGTGGTGTATAAGCCACCTGATTCATTCCTAAAGTGTAACCCCGCATAAATAGGTAAATTAATATCACTTTTAAGATTCGGTTGAACATCAATGGTTACATTATCGGTATTATTTCCTTTGAAGGCAAACCAGTTGATAATATCCGCTCTGTTTTTGGTATCAGGGCGAACATAGCCATCTAGTGATAAGTTCTTTTCAGTTGCCAACATCGTGATTTCGCCTCGATAAAGCAATTTACTAGATAGTCTAAACTTGTCTTTTTCTTCGATATTCGCTTTGGCAGTGGTGATATAACCTTTGACTTTTTTACGGAATTTATCTTCTATGATGGTTTCTTTAAAGTCAAAATTCCCCATTTTAACGTTTAGCGTATCGCCTGCAAGGTTTAAGAAACGATAGGTAGCATCGCCTTCAAATTTACTTTTTGACAAGATACGAATATTGCCATTCACCAATGTATGATAGCCGTTAAGTGTATCTACTTGTAATTTTGCGTTATAGAACCCTCGCATTTCGGCATCTCGGCGGATGGAAACGGCTCCTTTATCAGGGAAGATTTTGGCATCAGCCGATTTGATAAAGTATACGCCATAAATATTAAGCGATTGTTTTTCGATTTCGTAAAGGGCTTCCGAACCGTTAAAGGATAGTCCTTCTTGTGAGGGTTCTAGCGAGGTAAAGGTAGAGATTCTCACGTCGCCTTTCATCGTAATTGTTTTCTTATTTATATCCCATTCCGCACTGTTAATAGAGGTTTTGTAAGCAGTATAAGGGAAGAATAAGCTCGTTGAATCTTGGATTTTGAGGTTCGTTGGGGTTTTAATACTTACCAAACCTGTTGCCAAGTTGAAGTTAACGTTCATGTTTTTACCTAATAAGGCTGGCTTAGCTGCCGATAAATTGCTACCTACAGATAGGTTGGCTGGTTGAGCAGAAAAAGCATCCTTTCCAAACTTAAAATTGTTGGATTCCGTTTCTGAATCAGCACGTCGTATGGTGCCAAATCCAAAAATCCCCGACTGTTTTAGTAGTAGTTCTCCCCGTAGTTTTGAGCTACCTGCATATAAATCAAAGTCGTTTCCTTTCGTTTCAATCAACATACTATCTACTTTAGGACTCCATTTTAGGGTAAAGTTGTTGAAAGCTACTTTCGTAAAATACCCTTGTCCTAACGTTCCTTCGTTAATTACGCCTGAGCTTCCATAAGCCACTACCGTATCACTAGTGAAAATGGCATCCTTTGCTTGAATCTGTGCTGTCAAATGGTTGATTTCACCTTCGGCATGGAGTCCCTTTTTATCCATGATTAAAGGACCCGTAAATTTCATAAATGCTTTACCATTGTATAGACTATACTTGCCTTCGGGTGCTTTGTGGGCAAATCCAAGGGAGTTGTCTGGCATCGAAATCAATGTTTCTTTGAAAGGAGGGAAGATCCCATCCGAATAGAAAGTCCCTACAAAGTCAATGTCTTTGACATTTAAGCTGTCAAAGTCAATGTTCGCCACTTTAAAGTAAGTCTTTTGATTGTAGGCTCCGTTTGCACGCCAAGGATGGTCGAAATAAGCGGTCACACCCGTTGGCACAACCAAACGAGGATATTCTGGGATTCGTTGACGACCCGACTTATTATCGGGTTTATTGATATAAATTACCCCTGCATCGTATTTCAAATCGCCCCCAATTTCGGTGCGTCCTTTGCGGGCTAATTCTTTTTGAGGAACAAAGGTAATGGAGTCGATTTTATTTAGTTTTACACTAAACTCGTTGTAGTTGAACGATAAATCTTTTCCTCTAAAACGGAAGTTACCCGTTTTGAGCTCTCCGTTAATAGCAAAGTTACGGTCTTTATTTACTCGAATCAATTTGTCGGATGGAGCCATATACACATTCAGTGAATCGGAGAGGTAAAATTGCTTTACTCCTCTGATAATCATTTGATTATCCTTTAAGTTGATTGAAGCATTGGCCGTTGTGTCTTTGGTATTAGACGAATAAAAAGAGGAAATTAAGAAGTTGTCATAGTCTTTTTTTGCTCCATTTACCGCCAAGTAGTGCATTCCTTTTCGAGATAAAACTAAATTTTCTACTTCTGGGTCGTAGTTAAAGTAGCCTTTTTGCATCATACTCAAAAAAACAGGACGAATTGCATTGACATCCTTTTGAAATACTTTTGCCAGTTCTGATACACTCGTACTACTTAGGTTATTTTTTCGGGTATAATTGGCAACTACCAATAAAGGATTGAAATTGTAACTTTCTGAAATTTTACCAAAACGCTCTGGATTGAAATAGTCGAAGGATTCAAATAAAGCGGGTACAACGTTTTTAGCTGTAACAATACTAAAATCCATGCGTTGCTCATTCAAAGACCAGTCCATCGCATCGGTTGTGATGTCTAGTTTATGGTAACTGTCTGAATACGAGGCATCTCTAAAACCACCATCGTCTACCTTACTCAAATGTAATAGTTGTTGTTTACGGTTGTACTGAAACTTCACAAGCGGATGATAAATGGAGTCGTTCGTGGCAAAATAACCAACAAACGTTGCTGAAGGAGATTTAATCAGGGAATCGCCTAAGTCGAACTGTTTACTTATTGCTCGAAACGTTAGGCGTCCGTTCTTCTTTACTTCAATGGTCGCATATTTAGACGCTACTGACATACTAGAGACTTTCGTTCCAATAAGTGCAAAACCTCCTTTATAATCAATGTCCCCGATGTTTTTTAAGGTCACATCATTGGCTAATGACTTGAATCGAGGGAAAGTCGAGAGGGTATTTTTATTTCTTTTTTTACTCTGAAATTCAAAAATGCCTTTTACGGGGGCAATCAATTTGCTTGGGTAGGTCATGGTGGCAAACTCGGTACTTAACGTTGGGTTACGAACATTCATGCTGTAATTGCCCAAGGTTACATACGCTTCGTTGATACCTACATTTTCCCAAGTAATGACACCGCCAGTACCCAACAGAACGCCGTCCTTTATACCCAATACGCAATTGGTTCTGATTAAACTTACCGAGTCATAAGAAGTTACAATGCTTAAATCCACATCGTTGAAAGACAAGGCTGGGCCGGGGTTGATAAACTGCGGAGCGGCTTCTTCGGGAGTGGCTGTATTGTTGTCGGCATTGGCAACAGGGGTATCGCCCCAATCATCAAAGGTATTGGGCGTTACTTTTGTAGGGGTGGCAGGAGTAACCTCACCCGTTTTACTTTTATTGACTTCTACTTTTTGCTCGTTATAGACAAAAGAGAGCGTACCATTTAAGGCAAATAAACGGTTATAATTGGTCAGGTACAAGGCTCGTGACGCAAAGTAAGTACGGCAAATATCTACGTACCGCATCGTTGTTTTATTATCACTTTGGTCAGCACTTTTTTGAAGGACTTCCAAAAAACTATCCAAATTCGTAGCCGAAAGTTTGGCTGTAAAAACTGCTTGATTGATGGTTTCAAACAAATTGGTCAATTGAGGAGCTTTGTAACCTTTTTTGAACATAGCACTCGTAACGAGAGCAAGATTCCCTTTCTGCTTATCGCTAATGGTTTTGCCGTTCCACCAAGCAGAGAAATTAGTGGCAATCGCCTCCGTTTGTGGATTTCCAGAAATCGCCATTAAATTGATGGCATCGGGTAAAAACTCCGCAGGTTTATCCGAAACTTTAAGTCCTTGTGCTTGTGCAAAGCTTATTATAAAAAAACTTAGGAAAGTTAATGCGTACCTGTTCAGTTGCATGGGTAGTGGGTTTGGCTTTATAGAAGTTATCAACAGCTTTATCTTGTTGTAAAATTAACGAATTTATTGGATTCGGATTGTTTAGGAGTAGCTCGGGAAATAAAAAAATCCCCACCAATTGGCAGGGATTCTCAAACTATATTGCTTGTGGTTCTACTTCCATTCAAAAATGACAGATGCCCAATTGTTTTTACTAGTGCCTCCTGTTTTTATTAAACCTACCTCGTTGGCTACTTTCTCAATATCGGCAATATCGTGTTCGTAAAAACCGCTTACTGCCAAGACCGAAGCGTTAGGTTTCATAAAATTGATATATTGAGGAATATCACGCATTAAAATATTGCGGTTGATATTTGCTAATACGACATCGTACTGTTCCGCAGGCTCGTCTTCAATTGTTCCCTGACGTACCACCACGTTTTCGCAGTGATTCAAGGCTACATTTTCACGAGAATTTTCGGCTGCCCATTCTTCAATATCAAATGCCGCAACTTCCGAAGCTCCTAATTTAGAAGCCATAATCGCCAAAATACCTGTACCACAACCTACATCCAATACTTTTTTACCTTCGTGGTTGATTTCTTTTAATTGTAAACCCAAAATCATCGAAGTCGTTTCGTGGTGTCCCGTTCCGAATGACATCTTTGGATTAATCACAATTTCGTATTGATACGCTGGATTTGGTTCGTGGAAACTCGCTCGTACTAAGATGCCGTTTTCAAATACCGAAATGGGTTCATAACTCTTTTCCCATTCTTCGTTCCAGTTTTTCTTTTCAAGGCTTTTGAAAGAATAGCTGATTTGGGTCATTCCCAAATAGCGTTCAATCATACTGTCAAGGTTTTCTTCCGAAAACAAATCTTCTGTGATATAGGCGTTTAAGCCATAACTTTCTTCCGTAAATGTTTCATAACCAAGTTCTCCTAATTCGGCCATAAAAATGTCCGAAAACTCAGCATCAACAGAAAGTTTTAATTCGATATAATTCATTATGCTTGCTTTTTCTGAATGAAATTTCAAACACAAAGGTACTCAAAAAAATGAGCTTATAGTCTAGCTCTAAGGGTTTCTACGCCACGGTGAATATTATTATTGACCGACTGATAATTGATACCCATGCGTCGAGCGATTTCCTGATTGCCGAGTTTGTCGAAATAGCGAAGTTTTAAGGCTTCTAGCACTCGTGGCGAAAGACTTTGAACGGCTTTCTCTAAACGTACAAAGGTTTCTTCCTTTTCAAGAGATTCATGTTGATAAGTAAAAGACGAAATCTCAAATTGATGTACCAACTCAGGACTATCATCAAATGACAGTTTACTGCGAGAATCCGCCACTCTACGCACCAATTCATGGCGTAAAGAAGTCTTTAAATACGGTTCAATATTGTCAATATCCGAAAGGTGGTTTTTCCTATTCCATAAATTAACGAACAAATCATGAACGGTATCCATGACCAATTCGGTATCCACAGAGATTTTATTTCCGTAGCGAAGTAAAATTTTATAATAGCGAGTATAAACGATTCGAAAAGCATGAGAATCTCCGCTTTTGAACTGCTGCCATAATGCTATGCTTTCGCTGGTTTTCGTTGCTGTCATGTCTATTTTACTTATGCTAAGAATTAATTGTAGAATTCCGTTACAAAGAGAATCTATTTTTGCTATAAAAACTTATCGTGAATTAGTATGTTTTGATACTATATTAGCATACTTTTGGCAAAGTGTTCGGTAAACTAAATGATATAGTCACAATGAAGCCACTTTTTAGGAAAGTACAGGTCATGCCAACGCAATCGTTCAGCATTCGGCAAGACGTAGTCCCTTATTTTTACAACCACTGGCATTATCATCCTGAAGTGGAAATTGTTCATGTGCACGAAGGGACGGGAATGCTCTTGGTTGGTGATGGCGTGAGCAATTATCGAGAAAATGATTTGATTGTGATAGGGGCGAACGCTCCCCATTTCTTTCGTAGCGATGATGTCTATTTTGAACAAGGAACGGCTTTACTCTCCAAATCGACGGTTATTCATTTTAATCCCGATTTTTTAGGACAAACTTTTTTAGAAATGTCCGAAATGAAAAATGTTACCGATTTTCTAAACAGAGCAAGGAAGGGCTTTTTAATTCGTGCTGAAAGCGGTAGTGAAGCAAAAGAGTTAATTGCAACGATGCTTCAAGCAACAGGGCTTCAACGAGTTATTTTACTGCTAAAAGTATTGAATCATCTCACTCGAGTAGAGTCCGTTTTGGAGTTGTCAAAATCCGAATACACGAGTTCGTTAGATGAAGTAAATACCAAGCGGATAGATCAAATTTATTCTTTTTCTTTGAATAACTTTACTCGGGAAATTACCCTCGATGAGGTCTCTGAAGTTGCCAATATCAGTAAAAACTCCTTTTGTCGGTATTTCAAAACGCATACCCGCAAGACCTATTTTCAGTTTTTATTGGAGTTACGAATAGGTCATGCCTGCAAGCTGTTGGCAGAAGAACACCTTAGTATTTCTCAAGTCGCTTTTGAAAGTGGCTTTAATAATTTGTCGCATTTTAACCGTTCGTTTAAGGCAATCATGACGATGAAACCTCAAGCGTATCAAAAATTATATCGAAAATAATGAAATTAGAACTTTGTGCTTACTCCCTAGAAGATTGCTTAACGGCTGCTGCCGAAGGTTTTCATCAAGTAGAATTATGTGCTTCGCCTGCCGATGGTGGTACAACTCCATCAGGTGGTTTAGTGAAATTGGTAAAAGAAAAAATTGCCTTGCATATTAACGTAATGATTCGCCCAAGAGGGGGAGACTTCCTTTACTCAGACTCTGAAATAGAAGTGATGAAAGCCGATATTTTATTGATGAAAGCACTGGGGGTAAAGGGCATTGTGTTGGGAGTATTGCAGGCAGATGGGCAAGTTGATAAGGCATTACTAAGCGAATTAGTCGAGCTGGCAGCTCCCTTGGAGGTCGTGTTTCATCGGGCTTTTGATTTGGCTCTTGACCCAGCACAAGCCCTAGAGGATATTATTGAAGCAGGTTGCAAACGCTTATTAACCTCTGGACAAGCCCTCACGGCTCAGGCGGGTATCGACGTTATTGAGCAATTGGTAAAGCAAGCACAGGGGCGTATCGAAATTATGGTAGGAAGTGGGGTATCGAGCGAAAATGTGGCTCTGTTTAAAGCTGTCGGGGTGACTTGCTTCCATACTTCTGGAAGAGCCTATCGGGAGTCGGCAATGGATTACAGAAAAGAAGGGATGGTATTAACCGATTTTGAAGGTATATCTGATTACCAAAAACGCTTTGCAGATGCCTCAAAACTCCAAAAAATGCGACTTCAGGTGGACTTAGCTTAAAATACGACTAAAAAAGTTGAAAATTTTATATTGGTATTATTTGAATAATAAATGTAATTTATTTTAAAGTTTAAACTTGCCTTTTTCATAGAAATAAAAGCGTGTACAATGATTAAGGTATTGATAAACAGTTTGTTATTAGGGGGTGTGTTTACTCTTGATTGCACTTGTTTGATTTACCTAAAAGAGAGAATAGTTAAGCTTGTTTAGATTATATTTAGAAAAAGAGAGAAGGGCGAAAAAACGGTTAAATAGAAAAATCGTCGTTCTTTTCAGAATGCGTGAATATAATTTTATCTTTAACAAAAAAAATAAATAGGGAATTGCCCTGACCGTATAACTAAGCGCTGATGGAAATCGAAAATCCTTTAAAAAACACTGTTCCAAAACAAAAAATATTAATCGAAATTGCTTGGGAAACATGTAACCAAGTGGGTGGAATCTATACCGTAATCCGTACAAAAGTACCTTCTATGGTAGAGAAATGGGGCGATGATTACTTCTTAATAGGGCCTTATTTTCCTCAAACAGCCTCTGCTGAGTTTGAACCAATCCATGATTTAGACGATTCTGTTTTAGGAAAAACGGTTCAGAAAATGCGTTCAATGGGCTTTGGTGTTCATTATGGCTATTGGCTAGTAACTGGCAAACCTCGGATTATCCTTTTTGATTTTTGGTCAACCATTGAGAATATCAATAAAATTAAGGCTACGCTCTGGGAACGTCATAAAATATCAACGCTTCACGCAGAAGAACTGGTGAATCATGTGATTGCTTTCGGCGAAATGGTGCGTATTTTCTTAACGGAACTTGCTAGTGAAAGAGGAAATAAAACGGATATCGTTGCTCACTTCCATGAGTGGATGGCTTCTACCGCTATTCCTGATTTACGTCAAGATAATGTTAAAGTAGCGACTGTATTTACGACGCACGCCACGATGTTGGGACGTTACTTGGCAGGAAATGTGCCTAATTTCTACGAAAAACTACATGAATTTGACTGGTTAAAAGAGGCAAAACATTACGGTATTGAAGCACAAGCAACGATTGAACGCTTAGCTGCACAAACAGCTCATTCTATGACTACCGTAAGTGATGTGACGGCTCGTGAATGTGAACATTTATTGGGTAAAGTACCTGATTTAATTTTACCGAATGGCTTAAACATTACTCGTTTCTCGGCAATGCACGAGCATCAAAATTTGCATACCAAATTTAAAGATAGAATCAACGAGTTTGTGATGGGGCATTTCTTCCAAAGTCAACCTTTCGACTTGGACAAAACGCTTTACTTCTTCACCTCTGGACGTTACGAGTTTTCAAATAAAGGCTATGACCTAACACTTGAAGCTCTCTCTCGCTTAAACTGGAAAATGAAGAATGCTAAGATTGATAAAACGGTCGTGATGTTCTTTATCACCAAACAACCTTATCATTCGATTGATCCAGAAGTCTTGCATTCGAGAGCTGTAATGGATGAAATTCGTCAGACTTGTAGCTCAATTGAAAAGCAAATTGGCGACCAATTGTTTAGTGCTTCGGCTTCGTCTAATGATTTACAAATGCCAGATTTGAACAGCTTTGTAGATGAATACTGGCGTTTACGTTTGCGTAGAACGATTCAGACATGGAAGAACAACAAGCGTCCGAAAGTAGTGACTCACTTGTTGAAAAATAGCGATGGCATTACGGATTTTCTTCAAAAAACAAATTTGATGAATAATCCAGAAGATAAAGTGAAGATTGTTTATCATCCAGATTTTGTGGTTTCATCTAATCCATTATTTGGGCTTGACTATGGTCAGTTTGTTCGTGGCTGTAATTTAGGAGTATTCCCAAGTTATTATGAACCATGGGGTTATACGCCACTCGAATGTATTGCTAGAGGTGTACCAACGATTACGTCTGACCTTTCTGGTTTTGGCGATTATATGATGCAAATCATGCGTGATTACGACCAATGGGGCGTAATGGTGGTGAACCGTAAGACACAAGATTTCTATAAAGCTGCCGAGCAATTGTCTGAAATGTTATTGAAGTTTGTAAAACAGGGTTTAAGAGAACGTATCTCACAGCGTAACCGTGTTGAGAGTATTTCGGAAACCTTCGATTGGAACAACCTTCGTACTTATTATGATACAGCTCATGACTTGGCTCTAAAGAGAAGAAAATAATTCAAAAACAGTTGAATACAGCACAAAGTAGTGGCAAATGCTTTCTACTTTGTGCTGTTCTATTTTGTGGGGTATTGACTCATTCAATTAATTACACTATGTTTGAGAAAGTATACCGACTATTTTTGTTTACGCTCTCTCAATATTCACCGTTTAACAGTTAAAATCTCCCATCCGTCTATATGGATTTATTGAATGAAACACTCGTCTGGGTAATGAAAAAACGCTTGCCCCGTATTCAGTCGTTTATGGATAGACCTATGGATACGCAAACATTGGTTTTTCATAATTTGATAGAATCGGCAAAAAATACCGAATGGGGCAAAATGTATGATTATCAATCTATTACCACCATTCGAGATTTTCAAGAGCGTGTACCTATTTCTTCCTATGAAAAGCTATTCCCGTATATAGAACGAATGATGCGAGGGGAGCAAAATATCCTTTGGTACTCCAATATTCAATTTTTCGCTAAATCTTCTGGAACAACTAATGCCCGAAGTAAGTTTATTCCTGTATCGAAAGAATCCTTAGAGAATTGTCACTTTATGGGAGGAAAAGATATGATGACTTTACTCGTTGCTAATAGACCTGATACCAATGTCTTTAGTGGAAAGGGCTTGTCTATCGGAGGAAGTCTATCGTCGAATCAATTAAACTCTCGCAGTTTATTGGGTGATGTTTCGGCAGTAGTGATGAAAAATTTACCAATCTGGGCTCAGTTGATTCGCACGCCTTCCTTGGAGGTTGCTTTGATGGACGTTTGGGAAGAAAAAATCCTTAAAATGGCGGAGGTTACCTCACAAGAAAATGTGACGAGTATTTTGGGTGTGCCGACTTGGTGCTTAGTACTTATCGAAAAAGTATTGGAAGTAACAGGGAAATCGAACATCTTGGAAGTTTGGCCTAACTTTGAATATTTTATTCATGGAGCCGTCGCTTTTCAGCCTTATCGAGAACTGTTTCAGCAAAAAGTATTTGCTTCTTCTGGGGTTGGCTATCTTGAAATTTATAATGCTTCGGAAGGCTTTTTTGGAATTCAAGACGACCATACCCGCATGGACGAAATGCTTTTGATGTTGGATTATGGTATTTTCTATGAATTTATTCCTGTGGAAGAGGCTGACGAAGAATACCCTACAGTCCTCACTTTAGACGAAGTAGAATTGGGTAAAAATTATGCTCTTTTGATTTCAACCAATGCAGGGTTATGGCGTTATAAGATAGGAGATACCATCAAATTTACTTCTAAAACCCCGTATCGTATCAAGATATCAGGACGAACAAAACACTTTATCAATGCTTTTGGGGAAGAACTGATTATCGAAAATGCTGAAAAAGCCATTACCCGTGCTTCTGAGGCAACGCAAGCTATCATCAGCGATTATACGGCAGGGCCTGTGTATATGAACGATGGAAAAAGTGGTTGCCATGAGTGGATTATTGAGTTTGCCCAAGTACCCAACGACCAAATATTGTTTAATCGCTTATTGGATGAAACCCTACGGGAAGTCAATTCTGATTATGATGCAAAACGATATAAAGACATGGTTTTGACCCAACCAAATGTTCGGGTTGTCCCTAGGGATACGTTCTATAACTGGATGCGAGGAAGGGGAAAATTAGGCGGACAACATAAAGTGCCAAGATTAAGCAATTCTCGTGAATTTTTAGACGACATATTAAGTTTTGTAAAAGTCAGTGTTTGCTAAAGGGACTACGGGTTTTGCCTCGTAGAAATTAGCTAC
>JALRIJ010000279.1:3601-3869 GCA_023255485.1 Flectobacillus sp. | reverse complement strand
CTGAATTTAGGGTCAGGTAATACGTATCTCTTTTTTGGTTTTGCCTTTCTCATTATCTAATGTTAAGTTTTTAAGTTTAGCCCATCTTCTGCCCTTAACAAGCATACTGGACTGTTTTAGTAAGCTAAGTTAGACCCTTATGGTTCTTTCTTGTTGGCTACTTACTATTTCTTTTTACCTTTTGTAGGTGCTGCTTGTACTTGTCCTGGTTTTGGACGTTTAGCACCATACTTAGAACGACGTTGACGACGACCGTTCACACCCGCTG
>JALRIJ010000279.1:0-3591 GCA_023255485.1 Flectobacillus sp. | reverse complement strand
CTGTATCTAAAGCACCACGGATGATGTGGTAACGTACCCCTGGTAAATCTTTCACACGACCACCACGAATCAAAACGATTGAGTGCTCTTGCAAGTTGTGACCTTCACCTGGAATGTATGCGTTAACTTCTTTACCATTTGTCAAACGTACACGTGCTACTTTACGCATCGCTGAGTTTGGTTTCTTTGGCGTAGTTGTGTAAACTCTTGTACACACACCACGACGTTGTGGACAAGAATCTAAAGCTGGTGACTTAGATTTCCAAGTCATTTGCTCACGCCCTTTTCTTACTAACTGCTGTATAGTTGGCATTTTGTATTGATTATTAAGAGAGATACACTGGTCTGATAATAAGTTAACTATGCTCAATAACACGTACTTACTTCAAAATCAGGGTGCGAAATTACAAATATTACTCGACAAAGAAAAGGCTTTATTTAATTATTTTTGGTTTTAATCGCTAAAACCTACTGCCACTGCACTTTTATATAAATATTGGTATTGCGTCCTTTATCGTCGGTACAGGAAATTTTAACTTTCCCTGCTTCGGGACTAAAAAATACGCTCGTTGCAGGAGCTGACTTTTGAAGTAATTTGTCGTTGATGTACCAATAAACTTCTTTAACGTCGTTGCCTGTCTGACAACTTAATAATAATTTCTGTGCATCTGCCCGATCTAAAAAGTATTCTGAGCCATCGGTTGGATATACAATCGTAGGAGCATTGTCGTTAAAAACTCTTGTGCATTTAGGATTATGCGGGGGGATTTTTTCGTATAAAATATGCTTACTTTCATACCAACTTACCAATTCGGGTGCATAGTTAGGATATAGACGTTGCACCGTTCCACTGTCGGGTACGCATTGCGAACAGTAACTCAGACTAGCAGTTGCATTGACTGCTACCATTTTGGCATCACGACAAGCTGTCGTTTTCGACACGCCCTCAATATGGTAATCTAGCACTTGATGAGCACAAAACTCACTCGGAACATCGCCACTTTCGGCACATACTTTACGCAGTTTTACCCCCTCAGGTTTCGAGAACCAACGGGCATCCGAATTATAGTCGATGGTATTAAAAATATCAAACAACAAGGGCGTGGCAATATTAGCCCCTGACAACTCAGGAACTCCTTCACCCGAAAAATTCCCTATCCATACCCCCACCGTATAGTGGTCATTGTAGCCCATACTCCACGCATCTTTTTTACCAAATGAAGTCCCCGTTTTCCAAGCGATTTTAGGCATTCGATACGTATAATCGTAGTTATTAGGTAAATCAGGACGGGTAATTTGGGTTAAAATCTGGTTAGTCAAAAAGCAAGCCTCAGGTGAAATCAAGGATACACCCGTTGAACCACCAAACAAGGAACGCTCTTTATGTTGGGTCACATAAGTCGCTTTTTGATAATTGCCCTGATGAGCAAAGGCTACAAAAAGGTTTGTCAGTTCTTCTAAGGTAACCCCACAACCACCCAATACCAAGGACAGTCCTAGCTTTGACGAGTTCTTTTTTACCGTCATAAAATCCGCTTTTTTCAACTTGTCCACTAATACGGGCGTTGAAATTTCCTTCAATATTTTCACCGCAGGAATATTCAAGGAATTTGCCAAAGCGTATTCAATCGTTACTTTTCCATGAAATAGTTTATCAAAATTTTCAGGTTCAAAACCGCTAAAATTGGTCGGCACATCGTTAATCATACTTTTAGGAGTCACGATTCCCTTATCGAAAGCAGTGGCATACAAGATAGGTTTCAAGGTACTCCCAGGCGAGCGAATGGCACGAATCCCATCCACCTGTCCCCCGTCAATCGGATTATTAAAATCTGCCGAACCCACATAAGCCTCTACCTCATGGGTCTGGTTATTCACCACCATCACCGCCGCATTATGGATATTCATGCCATACAAACGGGTAACGTAGTTTTGCACAATTTTCTCAATCGTCAATTGCTTATTTCTTCTCAAGGACGACTGAATAATGGGAACACTGCTATATTCCTTTTTCAGACGAATAGCCAGATGAGGAGCTAGTTTAGGAGCTTCGTGGCGAGTCACAGAAAGGGGTTCTTCCAAGGCATCATCAATGTCTTTTTGGGCAAATAACTTCGCCTCTCCAAAGGCACGTAACCAACGATTACGTTCTTGTAAAATGTAGGCGTTGTTGATACCTAATCGTAAGCTAGAGGGGCGGTTGGGGATAATCGTTAAAGCTGTCACCTCTGCCAAACTTAATACATCGGGCGATTTTTGAAAATATAAAATAGAAGCAGATTTTAAACCCTCGATATTTGACCCATAAGGCACAAGACTGATATAAAGCTGCAATATTTCGTCTTTAGAATAATGAACCTCCAATTGAATCGCCCGAAACATTTCAACGATTTTATTCAAATAGGTTCTATTTTTAGGGTATAATAAACGAACTACTTGCATCGTAATGGTACTTGCTCCAGAGGTACGTCTTCCTGTAAAAATATTTCTTAGAGCCGCTCTCCCTACTGCCAGTGGATTAATCCCAAAATGCCAGCGAAACCAACGGTCTTCTTTAAAAACAATCGCTTTTTCAAGTGTAGGCGTAATTTCTCGTAGCTCTGTTTGCATCCGCCATTTATCCGATTTGTTTAAGAAAGCGTGTAAAACCTTCCCTTCTGAATCGGTAATAATCGTGGAATAATCTGGGTTTACTCGGAGGGGAAAACATACATCTAATGCCAATAAGACGACCAACACACCAGCCACTAGCTTGACAGGCTTTTTGGCGGCATAGCGTTGAAGAACAGGATATACGTTATCGAGGAAAGAGCGAATCATCGTTAGTTATTTTTTGCAAGATAGATAATTTCAAGCAAGAGTTTTCAAGAATTCAGCTAGAAATAGAACCAGCAAACTAGGATTCCTTGTTCTTTGGTAAATAACGCAAAACATGAAAAAAATCCTAGCGATTTCGGGAAGTACCCGTAAGCAATCGAGTAACCTCACTATCATCAAGAAAATACAAGAATTGACGGCTGACAACTGGGAAATGACAATCTGTGATTACCCAGAGCTACTTCCGCATTATAATCCAGATTTGGACACAGAAGTTGCTCCTGAGCTTGTCAATGCGTTCCGTAAGGCAGTTAGTGAGTCGGATGGAGTTTTAATTTGTACACCCGAATATGCGATGGGCATACCTGGCACCTTAAAAAATGCCTTAGATTGGACAGTTTCGGTAGGTTCATTTTCACAAAAAGCCGTTGCGGTCATTACGGCATCATCACTTGGAGAGAAAGCACATGAGTCACTGATAGGTACAATCCGAATTATTGATGCGAAACTTCCAGATGAAACAACGCTATTAATTTCTAACATTAGGACGAAATTCGATGCCAATGGAACGTTAATAGACATGGATACTTTAGCGAGGATTACGACTACCCTTCAACACTTTGGTCGACTTCTGACGACCTCATAAAATATGCAAAAGGTCACCCTCAGGAGAGTTTTTAAGACCTCAATAGGATGACCTTGCTTCTATTTTATTGTTTCAAAATTGTAAGTACATAGCACTGTCCCCGCTCTTCGCACAGTGCTATTGTGTAA
>JALRIJ010000278.1 GCA_023255485.1 Flectobacillus sp. | reverse complement strand
GTTTCCCCTCTCCAGACAAGCCTAACTTTTAGGAATAACCCTGACAGGGTAGTTGACCGCTGTCAGGGTTATTCCTAAAAGTTAGGTCGCATCAAATACTTCGCATAGAAATCATCAATCACCCGAACCGCTTCCGTTGGAGTATCAACTACCGAAAGTAAATCCAAGTCACTAGGATTAATATTTCCTGCATCTACCATCGTCGTTTTAATCCAGTCGATGAGTCCTCCCCAATAAGATTTCCCCACTAATACCACAGGGAAACGCCCTATTTTTTTGGTCTGTATCAACGTTAACGACTCAAACATTTCATCCAACGTCCCGAACCCTCCTGGCATAATCACAAAGCCTTGTGAATACTTTACAAACATCACTTTACGAACAAAGAAGAAGTCAAAGTCAATACTTTTATCCTTGTCGATATAATCGTTTGGTTTTTGCTCGAAAGGTAATTCAATATTTAAACCAACCGATTTCCCCCCTTGTAATTTAGCTCCTTTGTTCCCTGCTTCCATAATCCCAGGGCCACCTCCAGTGATAACGCCGTACCCATGACGTACCAATTTAGCAGCAATTTCCTCCGCCATGATATAGTAAGGGTTATCAGGTTTTGTGCGTGCTGAACCAAAAATAGATACACAAGGGCCAATTTTAGACATACGGTCGATGCCTTCTACAAACTCAGACATAATCTTGAAAACTCTCCACGATTCTTCCGAATGTACTTCTGCCCAACTATGATTATCAAATGCTTTTTTAATTTTTTGCTCTTCACTCAAAAAGAGTTCTTCTTCTCTGTCTGTCATGGTTTGTTGATAGTTTTTATGGTAATATAATGCAATTCTTGCCCTGTCTGAGTACCTTTGTGTAGAATTAAAACAAAGCCTCATTTCAGAAACAAGAGGTTTAAGTTATAAAAAATATTACAAAACACTAGTAAACTATCACAAAATGTCTAAAAAAATTGCTATCGGTGGCGACCACGCAGGTTTTGAATACAAAGCGGCAATCATTGATAAACTTTCAGCAGAAGGTTACGAAGTAAAAGATTTTGGTCCTTATGTAAATGCGTCTTGCGACTACCCTGATTTTGCTCACCAAGTAGCATCAGCCGTTGAAAATAAAGAATACGAATTAGGTATCTTACTTTGCGGTAGTGCCAATGGTGTTGCAATTACAGCAAACAAACACCAAGGAATCAGAGCGGGTTTAGCTTGGAATACAGAAGTTGCCAATTTAGTACGTTTACACAACGATGCTAACGTATTGTGTGTCCCTGCTCGTTTTACAACACTTGACGAAGCATTTGATATTGTAAATACCTTCTTAACAACCGAATTTGAAGGCGGTCGTCATCAATTACGTGTAGATAAAATTGCTTGTGCATAAGCAGTTAACAGCTCCTTAAAAAAACTCCATCACCCCAAAATGATGGAGTTTTTCATTTACAAATTACTCATTACCAACGAATAGCCGTATCTTTGTACCTTATTTGAAAAAAGATATGACTTTCAGCGAATTAAATCTCAATAAATTTTTATTAAATGCCCTTGATGACTTGGGACTTACGACTCCAACGCCTATCCAAGAACAGGTATTCTCGGTCGTAATGTCGGGCAAGGATGTTTGTGCGATTGCTCAAACAGGTACGGGTAAAACCTATGCGTATTTGCTTCCTGCTCTTCGCCAATTTCAGTTTTCTAAAGAAGGACACGCTCAATTGGTAATTCTTGTGCCTACCCGTGAATTGGTAGCTCAAGTAGTAGAATCGGTAGAAGAATTAACAAAATACATGACTGCTCGTGTAGTGGGTATCTACGGTGGCGTAAACACCAAACCTCAAACTGCGGCTATCCTTGAAGGGGTCGATATTTTGGTAGCAACCCCTGGCCGTTTGGTCGATTTTTTGATGAATGGAACGGTTAAGGTAAAAAATATCAAACGTTTAGTTATTGACGAGTTTGACGAAATGCTTAACCTTGGTTTTAGAGCTCAATTAAAAGTTATTTTTGATAAAATTCCTACGAAAAGACAAAATCTACTGTTCTCGGCAACCTTAACGCCAGAGGTAGATGTCCTAATTGAAGAGTTCTTTAATAACCCTGTTCGTATCGAAACTGAACGTGCAGGCACACCATTGGCAAGCATTACACAGTCGGCCTACAAAGTTCCGAACTTCCATACAAAACTAAACTTGCTCAACTTATTGTTGAACCAAGACAGTAGTATGTCGAAGGTCTTAGTTTTTGTAGAAAGTAAACGCTACGCCGATTTGTTGTTTGAAGCACTTCAGCCAACACTGGGTGCAAAAGTGGATGTGATTCACTCAAACAAAAATCAGAATTATCGTTTTAACAGTATCAGCCAATTTGAAGAAGGCTACTGCCGTGTCTTGATTGCTACGGATATTTTATCAAGAGGCTTAGACTTAGAAGAAGTAACGCACGTCATCAACTTCGACTTACCAGAGGTTACTGAAAACTACGTTCACCGTATTGGTAGAACGGGTCGTTATGATAAAACGGGTTTTGCCATTGCTTTCATTGCCGAACACGATGAAGAACAATTAGAGAAAATTCAGACGCTCCTTAAAATGGAACTGCCTATCATTGAGCTTCCAGAAGGGCTAGAAATTTCAAGCCAGTTATTGGAAGAAGAACGTTCAAGAGTGGGTATGAAATTTATCACCAAACTTCCTGATATTGAAAAAGGTGGTGGTGCATATCACGACAAAATTGATAAAAACAAGAAGGTAAATGTGCGTAGAGACCATGCCAAAGAAATGAAATTGAAATACGGAAAACAATATCGTAGAAACGATGTGGACTAAGAATTTCTTGGAATAAAAACCTTATTTTTGATAGCGATATGTAATAGTATCGCTATTTTTGTAACCTATCATAACTTCTTCTTCAAGAGACCGATGAACAAAAGAAAAATTATCAATGACCCCGTTTATGGCTTTATCAATATCACAACGGAGTTAATCTACGACCTAATAGAACACCCTTATTACCAACGACTTAGAAGAATAAAACAACTTGGACTAGCCGAATTGGTTTATCCTGGGGCTTTACATACCCGCTTTCATCATGCTCTTGGAGCAATGCACTTGATGCAGGAAGCACTTACTTGTTTACGCAATAAAGGACAAGAAATATCGGATGAAGAACTAGAAGCTGCTCAAATCGCTATTCTTCTCCACGATGTTGGTCATGGCCCATTTTCTCACGTGTTAGAGCATACCTTAATGACCCATGTGCCACATGAGGAAATATCGTTGCTACTCATGCACGAACTCAATCGACAATTTAATGGTGCATTAGACTTAGCAATAGAAATGTTCTCAGGAAAATATCACCGTACCTTTTTCTATCAACTTATTTCAAGTCAGTTAGATGTTGACAGAATGGATTACCTAAATCGAGATAGCTTTTTCACGGGCGTTCGAGAAGGGTTTATCGGAGCTGATCGTATCTTGAAAATGTTAGATGTGGTTGATAATCAATTGGTCGTTGAACAAAAAGGAATTTATTCCATCGAAAACTTTTTAACAGCCCGTCGTTTGATGTATTGGCAAGTCTATTTGCATAAAACGGTCATTGCTGCGGATGCTTTATTGGTTTCTATTTTGAAACGAGCAAGGGTGCTTGCACACAAAGGTCATGGATTGGGATCCTACCATCCCTTATTGCATTTTTTAATGCATGAAATCAATGCAGCACATTTTGATGAAGAGGCTTTGGATCTATTTTTAGTGTTGGATGATATCGATATCCTTTCGAGCGTGAAACAATGGCAGTTTCATGAAGATCCGATTTTATCGACCTTATGCAAGCGGCTTTTGAATCGGAAATTGCCCAAAGTGTCGATTTCAACT
>JALRIJ010000277.1 GCA_023255485.1 Flectobacillus sp. | reverse complement strand
CAATTGGCACAAAGAAGAACGATAAACGAGACGATATGCTACGGGAGTTAGACAAAACCTTCAACGATGCGATTGCGTATGCACAGGTAAAGTCGCCTGTGGTCATTAACGTAAAATTGGAAGCGATGAAAGGGCTTTTTGATGGCTCGAAAAACCTGTACATCAATGCGGATTATGCCAAAGAGATTATTGAAGCGGTACAATTTGCTAAGTCGAAAGGCGTGAAGAACATTGTGATTATTGGGGCAGAAGAATCGCTTTTGGCGGCTGATTTCTTGAAAGAAAATAACGTGTCTGTGATTGTAAGTTCTACGCACCGTTTACCAAAAAATATGGACGATGATACGGATATTGCGTATAAATTGCCTCAATTACTCGCTCAAAAAGGGATTTTGGTAGGCTTAGCTTACGTAGGCTTGAACTGGAGAACTCGTAATTTACCATTTTTGGCAGGTACGGTTGCTGGTTACGGCATGGATAAAGAAGACGCTTTGAAATTGATTACGGCAAACAACGCTAAAATCTTGGGTGTGGATAAATTTGTTGGAACACTTGAAGTAGGCAAACACGCTACTCTGATTGTTTCGGCAGGAGATGTGTTGGATATGCGTGCTGCTAAAGTTGAGCAAGCATTTATTCAAGGACGTAAAGTGGATTTGGACGATAAGCAAAAGCGATTATACCGCAAATATGCTGAAAAATACGTAACGAAGTAATAGCGTTTCTTCTCGAATAAAAATCAAAGGTCGTAGGGTATTCCTATGACCTTTGGTGTTTTTTGGGGTGTGGGTTTGACTAGACTAGCCTTCATAGTCTGTTCTATATTTCAATTACAAACTGAAATATAGAGGGTTCGAGTGACAGTTTAACCAGTGGGGTTAATGCGGTAGCTCCATTATGGATTACAGATCCTTTTTGTCTATGCTTCGACATACCCTGCGGAATATGTTGAAGAGTAGGTGTATTTGGCATAATCTACCCATTTAAGTGATTGTACAGATATATTGCATTGTAGAAATCAACTCCCCCAAAAATATTCTTCAAAAGACTTTATCTTTTTACTTGCAATAGTGTTGCATAAACTTTACTTTTGTAACAACATTGCAATTATGAAACATACACACGAACATCACAACACCTTAAAGCTGGAGAAAGTGGGTTTTTACCTCTCAGTTCTCTGTGCTATTCATTGTATAGCAACGCCTGTTTTGTTGACGGTTTTGCCATTTTTAGGGAGTTCTTTATTGGAAGATCACTCTTGGGAGCTTTGGTTTATCGCTGGTAGTGTACTGCTGGCGGGTATTGTGCTTTTTAAGGATTATAAAAGGCATTTGAATTACTTGCCTTTGTTGTTGCTTGTAGCGAGTTCGCTGACAAAATTATGCGAATTGTGGTGGCTGGGCGAACAATATGAGTTTATTACGGGAACAGTAGGGGCGGCGTTTATTGCAAGTGCCTATTATTTCAACTGGAAATATAAAGCAGCAACTTGCTGTTAGGACAAAGGGGAGCGACGAATCGTTCCCCTTTTGTTTTTATAAGGTATTGATACGGTCGTACACGTGAGCAGCGTAGTTGATTAGGTAATCAGGAAACGTTTTGTCTATCCCTGCGGGGTCTGATGTGAGGATAGAATCGTCGATTAACCATGTTTTAGTCACTCCTCCACTTGTCTTTTTCTGGATAAACAGCATTCCTCCATCTGCACATCCTGGGCAACCAAAAGTTTGACTTGGAAGACTGTTTAATTCATTGGGAAAACTGGTGGGTAAGTCTTTCATGCGTTGGTATTGGGCATCGCTTAATTGATAGCCTTTAAAAACGTATGTTTCTCTGTTTTTGCAATAACTGCTCGAAGTGTCGGCATATAGTTTGCCATCTTGTAACTTATACATGACTGCACTGCAACCCCATCCTAAGCCTACTTTTCCAACTAAAAGATAGTCAGAAGTACTTGAGTCTGGACTAATACTTTCATCGGAAATCTCTGTGTTACAGGCAGTAATCAAACTAATGAGTAGTATGCCATAAAGTAATAAAGTTTTCATACGTTTATCGTGTTAACATTAAGGATTAATAGATACTCCTCCCGAAATTCGTATTCTTTTTAGGATACTTTCTTTTTTCTTAGGCGGATTTCCTTTGGGAGATTCAATATAATAAGGCTCTTCTTCTGTGACTTGTTGTATGGGCAAATCGATGGATAAGCTTTTAACTTGTCTGGGTTGAAGTATCAAAAGTGTATCCGTCTCTTTTTTTATGAAAGCTTCGTTTACAGGCAATGCTGACCCTATAAGTACTTCTTTATCAGGAGTATGATTTCTTTTCACAAAGGTACGTTGTTTGGGTACTAGCTGTACAGGATTATTCGATTGATGGTCAATTATTGTCTTTTTCGGATAGATTATGCCCTTTTTTTGAATAAAAGGTTGAACTGTACCAGGGTTAGAATCGTCTAGCGTAACGAGTCCAATTGTACTGAGTAGTCCGACGAGGGCAATACCTATATACCCTGAGGTTGGAAAGTTCTTGGGTGGTTTGTTTGCTTGAGGTAAACGAGCATCAATTCCTTCCCACACAGACTCGGAGGGAGTCAGTGAGGCATTTTCAAAGGCATCTTGCCATTGTTGCTCAAAGGAGTTCTTAGATGAATCGTTCATATTAATGAATGTTATTGGCTGCTCTTTTCTGTTCTACTAGCAGTGCTTGCTGTAACAATTGTTTGGCTCGTGCATACTGCGATTTAGATGTTCCTTCCGAAATCTGGAGCATTGCTGCAATTTCGTTATGTTGAAAACCTTCTATGGCAAACAGGTTAAAAATCGTTTGACAGCCTTTGGGTAATTGATGAATTAAGGCTAGCAATTCCTGAAACTGTAGGCCTTGTAAGCCCGACATACCGTCTTCGATTTTTCCATTAGGGCGGTCAACCGCTTCTAAGTCGTCGAAAGTATAGGTATTTTGAATATGCCGTAAGGCGGTATTGACCACAATTCGTTTAATCCATGCTCCAAGGGTACTTTCTCCCCTAAAATTGGCCAGATGTTGAAATACTTTGATAAAGGCATCTTGTAAAATATCCTCTGCTTCCGCTTTGTTATTGACATAACGCATACATACGACGAGCATCCCACCAGCATATTTCTGGTAGAGCTGTCGCTGTGCTAGGCGGTCGTTTCGCAAGCAGGCCTGTATGAGTTCTTTTTCAAGTTCCAAAATAGTCAGTGTTCGTTCTTTATCTGGCGGTTTGTTAAGATGTAACGATAAGTATAAGTGGTTTTATAGTAAAGACGCTTTTTAAGGAATAAAGGTTGGAATTGTACGCTGTTTTTTCATAAAAAATGCAGTTCCTTACGCATAAAGAAAGCCAAGGGCTCAGGATAGGAGAAAACAGCCTTTGTTGGTAGCGTTTAAATTTCTCATTAATTAGTATCTTTGCACCATCTATTTACAGAAGAAGAAAATAAGGCTATGTAATTATGTATCAGTACCCTTATTTCTTTCATTAGAATTCACCATGAATCAATCAATTCGAGACAAATACGAAGTCGTTATCGGCTTAGAAGTACACGCACAGTTACAGACTGAAACGAAGATTTTTGCGGCAGATTCTGCTTCTTTTGGAGCATCGCCCAATACGCATATTTCACCTATTACCTTAGGGCATCCAGGGACTTTACCTAAATTAAATCGTAGAGCGGTAGAGTATGCGATGAAAATGGGTTTGGCAGTAGGTTCGGAAATCACCCCTTATCAATACTTTGACCGTAAGAATTATTTCTATCCCGATCTTCCAAAAGGCTATCAGATTACGCAAGATAAAACTCCTATTTGTGTAGGGGGTGGTGTTCGTGTGAAGTTATCGACAGGTGAAAAAGTCGTACATTTTCATCATATTCAC
>JALRIJ010000276.1 GCA_023255485.1 Flectobacillus sp. | reverse complement strand
GTTATTACCATCATTCCTGATTTGAAGTACAAGACAAATGTCTTAGTTTTTAATCTGCTATATTTACTTAACAAACACTAAAAAATACGCTTATGGAACAGCTTATTAAGCTCGAAAAAATCTCTCAATATAATGCCTTAAAAGGAATAGAAACACAACATCCTTTAATCAGTATTTACGATAATTCCACGACCAAAGCACTCCCAAATCATTGTCGTTTACATTTTGGGTTTTACGCTATTTTTTTGAAGGAAATACATTGTGGAGAATTGAAGTATGGACGCAACAGTTACGACTATGACGAAGGTACACTTGTATTTTTTGGGCCAGGACAGGTTGTAGAGATAAACAATGAAGAAAATTATCAACCAACTGGTTGGGCGCTAATTTTTCATCCTGATTTGGTAAAAGGAACAGCACTGGGCAAACAAATGAGTCAATACTCGTTCTTTTCTTATGAATCGCACGAAGCACTTCATTTATCGGCGAAAGAACAACAAATTATCAAAGATTTATTCGGCAAACTCGAATACGAAGTAGGTCAAGCAATAGACAAACATACTAAAAGCATTATTGCGAATACCCTTGAGTTACTCCTCAATTATTGTGTTCGTTTTTATGATAGACAGTTTATTACTCGTGAAAACATCAATACTGACATCTTGTCTAAATTTGAACACTTTTTACACGATTATTTTCATAGTAAATCAACGGTAGAATTGGGACTTCCGAGTGTTAGTTATTTTGCGAATTGCTTGAATCTTTCTCCTAAATATTTTGGGGATTTAATCAAGAAAGAAACAGGAAAAACAGCCCAAGAACACATTCATCTAAAATTAATCGACGTTGCTAAAGAACGGATTTTTGATACGGATAAATCGGTAAGCCAAATTGCTTTTGATTTAGGCTTCAAATACCCGCAACATTTCAACCGAATGTTTAAAAAAAGTACGGGTTTTACGCCCAACGAGTATCGTATGCTTAACTAGGTCATTCAATTGTCACGTTGGATAATGACTATGAAAGGAAATCGCATAGTGTAATCATTGTGTATGAAATTCGTGGTCAACAATCGATTTAATGAGTATGTTGCAAGTTGTATGTCAAAGGTTTGAACTATTAGATCTAAACGTTAGTCTTGAAATCGTGTATTCTATCAAAAGCTACTTAATAGAATACACGAGTATTTACAGAAGTCTATACCGTTGAAACATGAGAACAATCTTATTTATACTCTTCAAGTTTCCATTCATTTTTCCAATAGATATTGGGTACTCCTTTTTCCCAAACAATCGGTAGCCAAACATAATTTGCTTTACTTCGAGCATCCCAATCTTCTCTTTTTTCACCAGTTCTATCTATTAGCGTTACTTTAGCATAATTTATAGGGTTGGGTTTATGTCCTAAAAACCTTTGCCTTATTTTTTCAACCTCTTGTTTGGGTTTGTCTGTTCCGCACCATTCAGGCATCCATCTGTCAGCAAGTGCCACATAGAGATTCTTTTTACCCGGTATTTTTATAACCTCAGTAATTTGCGAACAGTATGAACTGTATGTACTATCGGCAGGGTGTGGATTTCCTAAGTCTTTGTATGCTCCATGATAATCATCAAAAGTTGAAATACGACTTTTGTTTGGCGAGTAACCCGTGGTACCAGATGTATATAAATAATGTTTTCCATTTGCTACAAAGTGCGTTGGTGCTTCACGGGTATCGGGTGGAATTAAGCCTGAATAATGCACGGAATATTTTCCATTTACAGAGGTATAATCGTCGGTCAATTCTGCACAAATCAATTCATAGTGTGGTCTTTCATGCCAAAAGTAGCCTTTACCTGTTTTTTCATCCACATACAAATCAAAATCTCCTGCTTCCAGTCCATTGGGGCGTATAGCCTTGTTGGCAATTTTGTAGGGCCCCATAAAATTATTAGCTGTAAGTACCGTCATGAATTGCCCATCTGTACCTAAAAGTTTAATCCAACAAACAAATTTCTTCGTCTTTGCATTATAAATAATATGAGGTCTGTCAATGCCTTGTGAGGGATTTAAAGGTGGTAAGGCATCAAGTGTGTCAGGTTGAATGATTAAGCCTCTGTCTTTCCAATTATAAAAGTCCTTAGAGGTATAACATCTTATACCCCAAGTCCAAACATTGCTTCCTTTTACTGTTTTCTCCTTATTTTCTCCATACCAATAATATGTTCCGTCTTTATAAAAGACGGAGAAGCCATGTGCTTGAATCGGCTTTCCATCCGTATCGAGCCACTCTTGGCCTGGTACAATAGATTTGTACCGTTTTTTATTTCCAATTTCCCTGATTGGTTTAATATTTTGAGCAAATGAAACAAAATACAACGCACTAAGCAAGGTTGTAATTACAATAAACTTGTATGATAGTTGAAATTTCAAATGATATGTACTCTTATCCATTGTCTGTTTTAAAAAAGTTTAATACTTTCAACAATATTGTTTTATGGCTTTCAACTAAATTGCATGAGTCCTAAAACTAAACGAAAGATTTTATTTTACTTTTAGCTTTACGTCCATCGTTTTATCAGACGAGCCACCAACCATAATCGTAAAATCGCCTGATTCAATTACCCATTTCATATCTTTATCATAAAATGAAAGTAATTCTTTATCAATGCTGAAAGAAACCGTTTGACTTTCGCCAGCATTCAGCCCTATTTTCTTGAAGCCTTTCAACTCTTTAACGGGTCTTGGTACTGATGAAAAATCATCTCTGATATACATTTGCACTACTTCTGCTCCGTTTCTTTTACCAGTATTTTTCACATCAATACTTAGGGTTACTTTACCCTGCTTATCCATTGATGGCGAAGAAAGTCTTACATTGCTATACTCAAATTGGGTGTAGCTCAAACCGTATCCAAATGGAAACAACGGCGTAACATCTAAGCCTAAATTATAGCCTCTTCGTGAACTTGGTTTATAACTATAATACGCAGGTACGTGTCCAGCACTTCTTGGAAAACTAATAGTCAGTTTTCCACTTGGATTGATGTCGCCAAAGAGGGCATCAACCATGGCATAACCTCCTTCTTGTCCTAAAAACCATGCTTGCATGATAGCGGGTACTTTGTCTATCAAAGGTTGAAGATTCAGCGTTGTGCCACTATTCACAACGGCACAGGTAGGTTTTTGCAAAGCTGCAATTTGGTTGATTAAGTCGATTTGTCCATTGAGCATTTCAAGCGTCGATAAGTCGCCGGGTGCACCAGTATAATATCCTTCACGGCTGGTAGCCTCGTTTGCTCCAACAAAAAGCACAATGACATCAGCTTGTTTGGCAACTTCTATTGCTTCCGCTATTCTTTTATCATTGTCTTGTCGAGGAACAAGCCTGATTTTTTCGGGAAAAGGACTATTCACATCTGTTAGCCTTACTCCTTCTGAATAGAGTATCTTAATCTTATCGCCATATTTTTCTTTGATAGCCTGTAAAGGAGAAATACAATTTTTGGGAGTAGAAGAATAGCCACCTAAAATACATCTATCGGCATTAGGACCAATCAAAGCGATGGTTTTAATTTCTTCTTTGTTTAAAGGTAAAAAGTTGTTCTCATTTTTCAGTAAAACCATTGATTCACTTGCCGCTTTATAGGCAACTGCTCTTTTTTGTGCATTTCCAACGATTTGTTCGGCGTAATCTGGGTCAACATAAGGGTCATCAAATAAGCCTACTCGAAATTTATTGATAAGGACTTTGCTCACAGCTTCATCCAACTCTTTTTGTGTGATTTTGCCATTCACGAGATAAGTTTTCAGGTTTTTAAAACCTTCTCGGTCGGGCAATTCAATATCAATGCCTGCTTTAAATGCTAAAAAACCAGCTTCATCTACTGATGGCGTAATTTTATTGAGATTGACTAAATCGCTTAC